>JANYLL010000177.1 GCA_025357895.1 Ignavibacteriota bacterium | reverse complement strand
AGCAGCTTTATATGTCGTGTTATCATGTGGTTTCTTTACCCCGACGAATATGTCTTATTCATACTTTTCTAAATTTAATATTACACTTTTATAAGATTTGGCATAGAAATTTCGTATATTTGTAAGTATGGATACTGCACGGGACATCGGACCATAAAGTCTGAGGTGTCCTTTGGAGTAGACAGACGACCACAGTTCATTATATTTCAATCACTTAACGTATTCCATAACCTATGCTTCAAAACATTCTGAGGCGGGGAGGGGTAGTGATGGGTTTGATAGTGTTGAGTTTTCTGCTCAGTGCCTTCAGTCCGTCTGATAGCCTTTCTCGTACCCATCGGAGTGGAAGAGCGGTAAAGAAGACGACATCTCATAGCGTTTCCCATAAGCGCCATGCGAAGTTCTCCTCGAAAAAACACCGCACTCCGCAACGACCGCTTACCGCCAGCGAAAAGACGGAAATCATCGGAAAGATCAAATCACTTGCCAGCGCTGAGGTTCTAGACGAACCAACCACTGCTGCTATTGATTATACAACGGATATGCAGCCGGCAGATGTTGCTCAAGCTGCAAAAGAGGAGAAAGAAGAAGACGATGTCGAAGTTTCTATCGATCGTTTCTTCAAAGACCGCTCATTTGATGTTGATAATGCCAATCCCGAAACTGCTAAAAGCCGCCAGACGGATTTTACTCTCTTCGATGAGAGCGACCCAAAGGTAACTTCGACGCGCTCGGATGTCATGCAGCATATTATTGATTGGGTCGGTACTCGCTACCATTTCGGTGGTGTGCGCCGCGACGGTATAGACTGCTCAGCATTCACCAGAGAGGTATTCCGTACGTCATTCAATGTAGATCTTCCTCGTACAGCAAGCATGCAATCAGTGCTGGGCTCTTCAGTACATAAAGAAGGCCTAAAATTCGGGGACTTAGTGTTTTTCCATACAGCCGGATATGCCAGAGTTTCTCATGTCGGTATATATGTAGGCGAAGGGCTTTTTGCAAATGCAAGTTGTTCTCGCGGCGTGACGGTAAGCTCACTTGATAGCAAATATTGGGCAAAACGATTCTTATTTGCAAAACGTCTGTTCACCAATACGGCAACAGCACAAGCTGAAGTCAAAAATTCTTTGAAACTTGCAGCCGCATCCGGCGAACTTGCCGATGAAGATAAACCGTTGAATTGATCTTTATTTATAAAGAATTCCAAAGCTCCGGTATAATTTCCGGAGCTTTTTTGTTTAAGGAAAGTGATTCCGTATGCCATTTCGAACGGAGCGATAGCGAAGAGCGAAATCTATGAATAAAGATAAGTCCTTATTATCCCTGAAAAGAAATAAGATTCTAATTCTTATTAATAAATTTCTTACTCCGTTTCGCTTTTGGGAAGCGAAATAAAGTGAGAAATGACAATTCATCTACCATGTTTTACATATTTTGTCACAACCATTACGCCATATATCTGAGAAGCCCAGAACCTTGACGATCAAGCAGATCGCCGAGAACAGGTCTGCGCGTCATGAATATTTTATTACCGAGGATATTGAATGTGGAATAGTCCTTACCGGTACGGAAGTCAAAGCTCTTCGGCAGGGAAAGATACAACTTACCGGTGGCTTTGCAAGAATTGATAAAGACGAATTATGGTTGGAGAATGTTCATATCTCGGCGTATGAGCAAAGTAGTACTTCGAATCACGAAACCCGGCGCAGAAGAAAGCTTCTCGTTCATCAAAAAGAAATTAAAAAGTTAAAAGTTAAAACGCAATCGAAAGGCATCACCCTTATTCCCATCAGAGCATATTTCAAAGGTAATAAAGTCAAGATCGCCGTTGGTCTTGCAAAAGGAAAGAAAGCGTATGATAAACGCGAGACGATCAAGGAGCGCGATGTGAAGAGGGAAATGTCGAGGGAATAATATGCGACTCATGAAATTAATATTTTTTTCATTTTTTCTTCTGGCTATAGTACCCTCGGCTAATGCCTTATTGCCTCTATTTATTTTTCAGATAAGCGATCAACTGACCGCAGAAGAACGAAAAGATGATTCAGTCTTTGGTGATGGTTCTATTCCAACCTCATGGAGTGTTGCAGGTATATATGACTCTAATGCGTTTAAATTATCTTTCAAAAAATTTCAGAGGTTCGTCAAATTTAATAAACGAGACGAAATTGCAAATCTTATACAATTTCCTATAAGAAGGATTAAGAACAAAAAGAATTTCTTCAAAAAATATGATAAAATATTTACTGATGAGTTTAAAAATAGAATAGCAGATCAGAAGTTAAACCAGTTGTGGCGAAATTTTCAGGGTGTAATGATAGCAGGTGGAAGACTTTGGTTTGGTCAGGATCAAGCGACTCACGAAATTCAAATTATAGATATTTATTATTAATCACTTATGACTAAAAACTTTCCTTCACTTAATGAACAGATGGATGCGATCCGCCGAGGATCTGTCGATCTTATTAGCGAAGAAGAACTTGCAAAAAAAATTGAGAAGTCTGCCGGGAAGCCGCTTGTGGCAAAGCTCGGTGCGGATCCTTCAAGTCCAGATCTCCATTTAGGTCATGCCGTTGTACTCGGAAAGCTCAGGACGTTTCAGGACCTCGGTCACGAAGCACATCTTATTATTGGCGATTTCACTGCAATGATCGGCGATCCCTCAGGCAGATCAAAGACTCGTCCGATGCTTACTGTGGAAGAGACAAAACAGAACGGCGCAACTTACATTGAGCAAGTATCGAAAGTTCTCTCAAAAGAGAGACTTGTTATTCATTATAATAACGATTGGCTTGGCAAACTTACATTTCCGGAGGTGATAAAACTTGCGGGAAGCTACACCGTTAGCCAAATGCTTGAGCGAGAAGATTTTCATAAACGCTTCAATGAAGAACAGCCGATCTCGTTGCATGAATTCCTTTATCCACTCGCTCAGGCAATGGATTCAGTAGAAATAAAATCTGACATTGAACTTGGCGGAACAGACCAAAAATTTAATTTGCTTGTCGGAAGGGAATTGCAGCGGCACTTTGGACAATGGCCGCAATGTATTCTCACAATGCCATTACTTGAAGGCACTGATGGTGTGCGCAAGATGAGTAAGTCTTACGGCAATTCGATCAACTTCAATGATTCCGCTGATGAGATGTTCGGTAAGACGATGTCGATCCCTGATTCAGCAATTTATAAATATTTCCTTCTTGCAACAAAAGCAAAAGATCTTGATCGTATCAAGACAACTTTAGATGATGGTAAAAAAAATCCCCGCAACATAAAAGTCCGTCTTGCAAAAGAAATTATTTCGCAATTCTATGATTCTGTAAGTGCCGATTCAGCACTAGCAAGATTTGAGCAAATGTTTGTTAAGAAAGAAGCTCCGGATGATATTGAAGAGTTGTTAATGCCGGTTGGGTCTGAATGTGTTGTCGTTGATCTTATTGTCGAGATGAAAATGGCAGCTTCAAAAGGTGAAGCGCGCAGATTAATTCAAGGTGGAGGTGTATCATTGAACGGTGAAAAAATAGATCATGATAAGGCAACCTTGATTCCGACAAGTGAAGGTGTGATTCTTAAAGTCGGAAAGCGTAGGTATTTGAAAGTTAAGTCAGCATAATGAAAAATACGATCTGGTCTGTTGTTCTCTTTATTTTTTTCTTTGTATCCTTTGATACTCTCAAGGCTCAGGATGCTCCAAAGAAAAGTTTATGGGATGAACTCCATTTTTGGGGTGATGGAATTTTTGGATTTGGAATCCCTGATCTGGCTGTCGGCGGTGGTGGGAGCACAACGATCAATTATGGAAGATGTTTTATTTCTCTGCGCGGTATGAGTATTGATGCTACGCCGTTAATTATTAGTCCGATCTCATTTTTCGGAGAGAATGTTTACCATGGCTATTCAATTGATAATGAGGCCGCTCTTTGTATAGGTGTTGTTGAGCGTGGAACACAAGGTGCTATCTTATTAGGGGCTGGAATTTCGTATGTAAATAGATATAATCTTGTTCAGCCCTCAGATTCGTTAGATAATGGACACAGGAATTTTCATAGTATTGGGTTTGCGATCGATGCACAATTTACTTACTCCCTCCTTTCGTGGTTTGGTATTGTCCTACATCCGTTCATGGATTTAAATCCGAAGAAAACCTTCGGAGGAATTATGTTCGGCATTCAAATGGGAAAATTGTTTTATCAATAACCTTTCCATGAATACTAATTCATGGAAGTCAATTAAACCTCGTGGCTCCGAAAGTCTCTATGTCACAAAGAGATCAACAAGTATTTTTTTATTAACTAATTAACAAGGAGACAGTAAAATGAATAAACTCACATTAGCATTTGCAAAGACATTTGCAGTTGCATTAGCAATAATGATCAGTGCGCTGGTCATCGGATGTAAAGAGAACACTACCGAACCTGCCGGAAATCAGGAATATGATTCCCAGGCGGCAGCTGATCTGCAAGCTTCAGCGCTCGGAACAGAGTCAGGCGGAGCAGGCGTTAGTTTTGCCGATGTCAACTCACTTTCGCAAAGCGGTTTTATTGCCGGCACCATGTTTGATTCAAAGGGATCGAATCCAATGTCCCGCGATACCTCGTTCGACCCGGTGACAAAACTTCATACTCTCGTTATCACCAGATCGGATACGGTTGGTAAATACAGTTTCAATGCGCTTATCACCTATCAATATACATTCTATGATGCATCCGGCGCAGCAATGGATAAATTTGTTAAAGGTGTGACGGATAAGATCACCGTTTCTGTTGCAAAACAAAAGAGCAAAGATTTCGGCGACCGTCTTGATGTTGATAACACAGCTTCAGGTAATTGGACCATTACAAGCATTCTATCCGGTACACCGGTACTTAACGGCACATTTTCAAGAAATGGAACGGTCGTGTTTCGCACTCTTGCCAATGGAGACCGCACATTTACTCATTCATTTACAATTAATTTTGTCGGTGATATACTTGTCAAAGATGCTGATAAGCATGTCTATTTGAAGGGACCTGCAACATCGCATTTTGAAGCAACGACTGCCAAAGGATACAACGTCATTCGCGATACGAAGATCACCTTTAATGGAGACGGCACCGCATTGCTCGAAGTCACTCGCACCAGTGGTGACGGAACAGTCGATACCTATACCATCGACGTAAAGGTTGGCGTATTTAAGCGCTTCGGAAAATAAAATTTCGCTCTTTAACGAAAGAGAAAGATAACCGTGACGAAAAAGTCCGCTCTGCAAAGAGCGGACTTTTTTTAGTCATAATGGAACAAAACAATTCTTCTCGTCTCAATCATTATAGAGAAACAGAAAGTTTTACAACATAATTAGGAAAAATAGTTATGAATAAATTCACATTAGTATTTGCAGAAGCATTTGCTTTAGCAGTAGCCTTGATGATCGGTGCGCTGGTTATCGGATGAGTAGAATCTTTTAAACCAGATTCTGATAAAATAACGCTCCGCATTTCACTCCGCGATGAAAATTTTTCAGATTCATTTTTTCATTTGGTGAATGCGCATTCTGATCGGGTAAGCCAAAGCCCATTAGTACTGTTGGTGCTCCGAGAATTGATGAAAAACTATTGACAATAGGAATCGAGCCGCCTTCACGGGTTAGAAATGGTTCTTTGCCGAAGACCTCCGCCAATGCTTTCGTGGCAGCTTTCATACCAATAGAATCTATCGGAGTGATTGCAGGCATACCACCATGCAGATCGGTTACTTTTATTGTTACTCCGGCAGGTTTAATCTTATTAAAAAAATCTTCGAATTTTTTAGCGATCTCATCAGGAGTTTGATTTGGAACAAGTCGCATGGAGATTTTTGCATAAGCTTTTGATGGCAAAACGGTTTTCGCGCCTTCTCCCGTGAAGCCTCCCCAGATGCCGTTGCAATCAAGGGTTGGTCTTGCCCACATTCTTTCGAGTTCAGTGTAGCCCGATTCACCCGGTGTTGCATCGGTTTCCAGATCTTTCATGAATGCCTTCTGATCGAAGGGAAGCTTTTTATATTCTGTACGTTCACGCTCACTGATCGGCATGACATTCTCATAAAATCCATCGATAAGAATTTTGCCTTTATCATCCTTAAGTTTTGAGATCATCATGGCAAGTGCATTGATCGGATTTTCAACTGCGCCGCCAAAAAAGCCGGAATGCAGATCGCGGTTCGGTCCTGTTACTTCAACTTGCATATAGCATAAACCACGCAAGCCATAGCAAAGCGAAGGTTGATCGTAACCGAACATCGGAGTATCGCTGATAAGGACGGTATCGCAGGCAAGAAGATTTTTATTATCTTCAAGGAATTTATCGAGATTCGGCGAGCCGATTTCTTCTTCGCCTTCTATGATTACCTTTACGTTCACCGGCATCGCGCCGCTTGTCCGAAGGTGTGCTTCGATAGCCTTCAATTGCATTAAGACCTGACCTTTATCGTCCACAGATCCTCTTGCATAAATATTATCGCCGATGATAGTAGGTTCGAACGGAGGGTTCGTCCAAAGGTTGAGTGGATCGACAGGCTGCACATCGTAATGCCCGTAAAATAAAACGGTCTGCGCATCTTGCACTGCATCGAGACGATCTCCATAAACAACAGGATGTCCCGCTGTTTCCATGACTTTGACATTATTCAATCCGATGCGCTTCATTTCCTCGGCAACCCATTCGGCGCAACGACGAATATCGCCCTTATGCTCAGGTGCTGTGGATATAGATGGGATGCGAAGAAATTCCTTAAGCTCTTCTTCGTAACGTGATTTATTATAGTCAATAAACTTTAGAATGTCCGGCATAGATTGAAATTGTGAAAGAAAGTGTTATGCGTCGTAATGACGCATTAATCGTGGCAACAAACATTTTTCATGGCAGAATTATTCGACGGACCTATAGAAAATATTTTAGAAGCATTTCGAAGACAACGTTTTCGAAAGCGTGTCTTTGCGTATGAAATGCTGATCGAAAACCGTATTACACAAGCTGGCGGTTCACCTATTACCGAAGGCAACACAGCATATTTTTTCTATCGTAACGAATGCGAAGATGTTGTTTCTGTCATCGGTGATTGGAACGGTTGGAAACTTGGGGCGGATATTATGCAGCGAATTCACCCTGCCTCAACTGTATATTATCTGAAAAAAGAATTGCCGATCGATGCCAGGCTTTCGTATCGGTTCTTCACGGAAGACCGAGGCTCGTTCAATGATCCCGCAAATCCGAATAGTTTGCAGGAAGTATTTGGGAATAATACTTTTCTCACAATGCCCGGATATGAAAAGCCTAAATATCTTAATATTCCGGCAAGAGCGGTTCCTCGCGGAGTTCTAAAAATGCTTCAGATAAAAACCACCGGACGCAATGATAATTTTTCGCGCGAAGTGACGATATATATTCCGAACGGTATGCGGATGCGAGGTAAAGCACGTTTTCTTTATGTCCATGACGGAGCGCAGGCAATAACGATCGGAAGATTTATAGAGGTGCTCGATAATCTCTATCATTATGAGCCTTATACTGTAAAAACAATTGTCGTCTTCGTGCCACCTGTTGATCGTCACGGTGAATACATGATGAATCCGAAATTTGCCAGATGGAATGCCCGTACTCTTGTGCAGCAAGTGGAAAAATTTCTAAAAGTTACAAGCGCTGCTGAGCTTCGTACAATATGTGGTTCATCGCTCGGCGGATTGCTTGCCACTCATGCGGCGTTGATGCATCCAAGTATATTCGGAAATGTTGCAGCTCAGTCGGCTTCGTTTTGGTTCGATGAGAAAGCAATCATCAAAGCATATACTCTAAAAAAGAAATTACCTATTAGATTTTATATCCAAACCGGTACGATCAACGACGCGCTCGAAGGTTCGCATGAAATGCTGAAAGTTTTACAGCAAAAAGGCTACGACGTCACTTACCGTGAAACGAGTGAAAGCCATAATTGGGCGAATTGGAGCGCAAAATATGCTGAGATTGTTAGGTGGGCTGGGAAATAAAAACTTATCATCCCAAAAACTTATTTCTCGCAGCCTGTAATTCCTTTACAATATATTGCATCTTCGGATTTTCGCTGGCTTCGGCAAGAGGGAAATAGTATGTTGTTGTTTCCATGACATACTTGATAGGATTTCTCTTCACATTGAATTCGAGGCAACGGAAAGTATCAAGACGGTCACAAAGTTTAAGCATTCGCGCATCTTCAGTTGCTCCGTTAAGCCGCTCCACATATTCTTTTTCGACTATATCGCGCAGCAAACCCTCTGCCTTAATATCTTTTGTAAGCATCTGCACGAGATAGCTTGTATAAGGACTAAAATTATATTCTATGATCTCGGCGGTGATGACTTGCGAATCTTCGAGCACATCATGCAAAAAAGCAGCGCTGATTATATTGATGTCGCGGATCTCAAGTTCTGATATAACGATTTTTGCCACTCTGCTGGGATGCCAGAAGTAGGGCGTTCCATCCGGGCGCTTTTGACCTTCGTGTACACTCTCAGCCATTTCACAATCACACTCGCCCGCAACTGCTTTACATTCATAACCAGTTTATTTTTTCTTTTC
>JANYLL010000174.1 GCA_025357895.1 Ignavibacteriota bacterium | reverse complement strand
TCAGTCAAAACCACCTTAACTACAGTCAAAAACTGTCCTGAAGATGGGGGACATCATAATAAAACTGAATTTGTTTTACAGGCTGGGACTGAAATAAATATAAATGCGCAAGATCATTTGAAGGATTCGGGAATACCCATGCGAAATTAGTTTGACTTGAAGTTGAATTTACACTTACAGCTGCGCCTAGCTTTATGACCCAAATATCTTCATCGCCATGATTGCCCGAGACATCATTATCATTGGATAGTGTTCTCCCTGATACAGCAAAACCGCCGTCTGTTGTTTGAATTATTGCAAAACCTTCATCGGCTTTGGTACCGCCCAAGCACTTCTGCCATTCTATCAATCCTGCTGAAGTAAGTTTAACAACCCAGATATCGGAAGAATCCTTGGTTCCTACATGGTTGCCGCTGACATCTCCATTGTTCGATGATGTTGTTCCCACAAATGCATATCCCCCATCAATGGTTTTAATAATTGTGGCAGACCGCTCTCCGTTTGTGCCGCCAAAACATTTCTGCCAAATAATAGTACCGTCTGAATCAAGCTTTACGATCCAGGCATCGAGACCTCCATGATTTCCGGATACATCTCCGTTATTTGATGATGTGCTTCCTGAAAAAAGATAACCACCATCGGATGTGTGAAGAATACTATTTGCTACATCACCTCCGGTACCGCCAAGTAATTTCTGCCATAAAGTCGTATGTGAAGTTTTCATGATAGTGCCGGAAGGGTCGATTCTGAATATATACGCATCACCTTCGTAAAGAGAGTGGTTATTAAAACCTTCCCCATCAGAAGTTGTAAAACCAGCAACAGTAAATCCCCCATCAAAATTTTGAATGATAGAAGATGCAGCGTCATAAGCGCTTCCTCCATAGCAATTAGTCCAAATAATAACTCCCGAACTATCCATTTTTGCAATCCAGGCATCTCCATTACCGCCATGATTTTTCCCTTCAAAATCACCATCATTTGATGCAGTATTTCCTGCAACAGCATATCCGCCATCCGAAGTCTGGATTATAGAATATGCTGCGTCAGTTGCTGATCCGCCAATACATTTTTGCCATTGGATTTTCCCTAACGAATCCAATTTTACTATCCATGCATCTATGCTCGTTCCATGTAAACCCGAAACGTCGCCATCAGTTGAATTTGTATATCCTGCAATTGCAAATCCCTTATCAGCAGTTTCGATAATACAGACGGCAACATCAGTTTTGTAACCTCCTAAGCATTTCTGCCATTGCATAGCGCCGGAAGGATTGAGTTTAATAATTAAGGCATCTTCAGACCCATGGTTACTCAAAATATCGCCATCATTTGAATTAGTGCTTCCGGCAATAGCAAATCCTCCATCGGAGGTCTGAATAATAGTTTGTAAAACAGGACTCGCATCTTCAGAAAGCGTTCCTCCAATACATTTCTGCCACTCAATTTTCGGCGCATGCTGTGCAAAGAGTATACATGGCATGACAAGCAAAATAAAAGAGAGTACTAGTTTTTTCATTACCTAAATTTTGCAATATTCATCTATTATGAAAAACCTTTGGGAAGTTTATCATTTTCTTTCGGAAATAGAGCTAAGTGGGAATCCATTTTGTTAAGTCACGGGAATTAACACTAAAATAACCCACAATAAACGAAAAGGGTTACACCTTTTCCTACCTCTACCTCAACCCACACTCTCCGCTAGTTCTGCCCATCTCTCAACTTTAGAATCCATTGATTTTAACAGAGTCTCAAGCTCTTTAGAAAGCAATTGAATGGCTGCGAAATCGCTTGTCATTTTGGAGAGTTCTTCTTCGATCTCCAACTTTCTTTTTTCGGCATTTGCTATTTCAATTTCGAGAGTATCAAATTCTTTTTGCTCTTTGTAATTCAGCTTCTGCTTTTTTTGCTCATCTTTTTTCTGAGGTAAAGATTTTATCTGTTTCGCTTTATTTCGCTCTTCTTCGTCGCGCAGTTCTTGCTCTTTAATTTTCAGGAAAGCCGAATAATCTCCTGGATAATCCCGGATTTTTCCATCACCTTCGAATCGCAAAATATGATCAATGGTGCGATCAAGAAAATAACGGTCAT
The DNA here is from genome assembly GCA_025357895.1 of Ignavibacteriota bacterium. Taxonomy (GTDB): domain Bacteria; phylum Bacteroidota; class Ignavibacteria; order Palsa-1295; family Palsa-1295; genus PALSA-1296. The sequence goes on along the minus strand of JANYLL010000174.1, from coordinate 1,209 downwards.
GGCTAACGACAATGAGGCATCCGGTGAATTCATCTAAGAATGATTCGAGCGCAACGAGAGTGGGAATATCGAGATCATTGGTCGGTTCATCGAGCAATAATATATTCGGTGTGCCCATCAGAATGCGAAGCAGATAAAGTCTGCGCCTCTCACCGCCGGAAAGTTTTCCGATATGCGAGTACTGCATTTCAGGCGGAAAAAGAAATCGCTCAAGCATTTGCGATGCAGATATCGTGCCGCCATCGGATGTCGGAATATGCTCGGCTATATCTTTGATGTAATCGATCATGCGCTGCTCTTCATTGAGTTTGCGGCTTTCTTGATCATAATATCCGATAACAACTGATGGACCGATCTCGAGTTTTCCTTTATCCGGCTTAGTCCTTTCAGTTATCATTTCGAGCAGTGTCGTTTTGCCCGAACCGTTTGGACCGATAATGCCAACGCGTTCACCGCGAGTCATGATATAGGTAAAATCTTTTACAAGTGTTTTATCATCATAAGATTTCGAGACATTATCAAACTCAATTGTTTTTGTGCCAAGTTTGCGGGTTAAAATCGTAATTTCTATTTGCTCTTTCTCGCGCTCTTTCGGAGCCGCCATCATTTCTTCGGCTCTATCAATGCGCGCTTTTTGTTTTGTCGAACGTGCCTTTGCTCCGCGCCTTAACCATGCGAGTTCGCTTTTAATAAGAGATTTTAATTTCTGTCCTTCAACTTGGCGATTAAATTCTAATTCCGCTTTGCGTTCGAGGTAATAGGCATAATTTCCATCATATAGCTGCGTCGTGCCTCTATCAATTTCTAAGATATGATCGGTAACGCGATCGAGAAAATATCTGTCATGGGTTACGAGAAGGAGAGCACCGGAATACCGTGAAAGATATTGCTCAAGCCAACTGATTGTTTCTGCATCAAGGTGATTCGTCGGTTCATCGAGCATAAGAAGATCGGGCTGCACGATAAGAGCATGAGCAAGTGCAACGCGTTTGCGCTGCCCGCCTGATAGCTCGCCCATCTTCGATTCAAGATCAGTGATGCCAAGTTTCGCAAGAATGATCTTTGCATTCGTCTCGATCTCCCAGGCTCCGGCTGCATCGATCTTTGCGCTGAGTTCGGTTATGCGTCTGCCAAGTTCGACATCGTCGTGGTTTAGTACAAGTTCATGACATGCGGCTTCATAATCATGAATAAGACTTAGCGCATCAG
>JANYLL010000171.1 GCA_025357895.1 Ignavibacteriota bacterium | reverse complement strand
TGCTAATTGCCGAAGTATCTCTGCCTCTTGTAGAATCGGGTTTTGCGTAAGCGCCGTTCCAATTTGTATTAAAATTACTGATCTTCGGTTTTAATGCATCATACGAGTACTTCATGAAACGCCCCCAAATTGGTGCAGCTGCGCGCCCGCCTTGTCCATCAGCACTTGTAAAAGTAATTCGTTTATCGTCAAAACCCACCCATGCTCCCGCAGCATAGAGCGGTGTATAGCCGATAAACCAGGCATCAGCATAATTTTGCGTAGTGCCGGTCTTGCCTGCTGCAGGATAATTAAACCAGCGCCTGATACTCGAAGCTGTTCCACCATCAACAACTGCCTTGAGGCAGATCGTCATCATCTGGGCAACTTTCGGTTCGAATACAAATTCGAATGCCGGTTTCGAGCGGTAAAGGACTTTGCCATTGCGATCTTCAACCCGCAATATCCCATACGGATTTGTCCTGATGCCATCGTTAGCAAAAACAGAATAGGCACTCGTCAGTTCAAGAGGGCTAACCTCCGCTGTTCCTAAGGCGATCGAAGGCACGGCAGGAACATTCGATTTAATGCCCATACGCTTTGCCATCTTTACAACATCCTGTGCATTCGTTAGATCTAAGAGGGCATGAATTGCACAAAGATTAATCGAATGCTGCAATGCACTGCGAATAGGATATGCTCCGCCAACGGATTCGCCCATATTGCCTGGCCGCCATATTTTATCGCCATCCTGCATTTCGATCGGTTCATTTGAGACAATAGATTCCGGCGTATACCCTTTTTCAAAACAGCTTGCGTAAACGAACGGCTTAAAAGAGGAACCGGGCTGGCGGACGATCTGCGTTGCATGATTAAGCCCATACCGGTGCTCACGATAATTTGCGCTGCCAACCATTGCCAATATCTGCCCTGTTTTCGGATCCAGACAAAGAAAACTTGCCTGTAAACGTGTTTCTCCTTTTTTCACACTGTCAATAAATTTAGGATCGCTCCGCAATTTTTTTTCGAGCTTCGAACGCTCTGCAATATTTTCAATATTTTTAACTCCGAGACTTTGACGCGCGGCATGGGCGACCAGAGAATCCAACAAGGGCTTATGTTGAGTCCAATTCCAGCGTTTATCAACAATATTTTTTTGATACTCGGCAACATGTTCATCAACGGCGCGGTTAGCAGCGCGCTGCATCGCAGCATTAAGTGTAGTATAAACGACTAGACCATCGCGATAAAGATCATATCCGGCAAGTTCAGGTTTCTTTGATAGATCCTGACGGATCATCTCCACAAAATGTGGTGCGATTCCTTGATAAGATTTCGATGCCATCACTTTAATAGGATCTTGTTTGATCTTTTCTGCTTTTGCCTTATCAAGAAAACCGGCATTCACCATATTATCGATAACGGTATTCCGGCGATTAATCGCGCGATCATAATTATCTTCGGGATCGTAATTCTCCGGACCTTTTAAAACGCCTATCAAAAATGCGCACTGCGACGGGCTGAGTTTACTAACGTCTTTGCCAAAATAGATCTGGCTTGCCACTGCTATTCCATACGCACCTCTGCCCATATAGCAGACATTGAGATACATTTCGAGAATTTCATTCTTCGTATGCGTTCTTTCGATCTGAATAGCGCTGACCGCTTCACGTAATTTTCTGAGAACGCTTTTCTCTTGCGAGAGATAAAGATTTCTTGCAAGCTGCTGCGTTATCGTACTTGCTCCCTGTTTAGGTGAAAGAGTTATCACATCTGTCCAGACCGCTTTGAAACTGCGCCAGATATTCATGCCCCAATGATCGTAAAAATCTCGGTCCTCGGTTGCAATGAGCGCATCGATCATTGCCTTCGGCACTTCGCGGAGTTTTACTGTCGTGCGGTTCTTAATATAAAACTGGTCTATCGGTTCGCCGTCTGAGCTAATGATGCGCGTAGCAAGTTCGGGATGGGGATTTTCAAGTTGATCGAGCGTAGGAACGCCTTTCAAAGTAGCAACCAGCAGCACAGTTCCTCCCCCTCCGACGATGATCAGAAATAACAGGGGCCACTTCCATTTCTTTAAAAAACGCACAAGCTTCTCCCATCCGGTTTCCGGAAAATGAGGCTCATGATGATCTTGAACTATGATGTGCTGATGTTCGTCGTTCACTGTTAATCAGACAACTATAAAAATAGTGTGGTGAGTTCAGGCATTCTCAATATGAAATCCTTCTTCATCGAATCTGCCATAGGTATAACTTTTCAGCCAGTCACCGAGATTAATATACCAACCGCTTCCGATGCGGTCTTCCTGGGGTTTATGCCGATGCCCCATAATGACATAATCAAAACGCTCTTCGATAATCTTCTTCTCTGCGAATATACGCAAGCCGTCCTGATTTTGTAACGCATCGCGGTTATCGGTATAAGTCCGGGAGCCTCCCGAAATTCGTTCTGCCAACCGAATTCCTATATCGGGATGAACCCATGAAAAACCCCAAAGGAGAAATTTATTGCGTAGAATTTTTCTCAAAATCAAATAGCCGGTATCATTCAATGCTTTGCCATCACCATGAGCAATATAAAATTTTTTGCCAAGGAGTTCTCGTTCGAGATCACCGCCGGAGATGGGAATATGTAGTTCATCGCGAAAATAATTACGATGACCGAAATCATGATTACCCATGAGATACTCAACGGGAATAAGTTTTCGAATATCGGCAAGCAGAGCGAGCGTTCGAACATGACGCCGGGGAATGGCAAACCGGTACTCGAACCAGGAATCGAAAAGATCACCAACAATAAAAAGCTGTTTTGCCTTCCCCTCTGCCGCTTCGGCTTTGATCTTTTCCAACACCTGCAGTAAGCGGTCTTCACGCTCCCGGTCGGCATTTCGATCACGGCCGAAGCCTAAATGACAGTCGCTTATGAAATAATAATTTGACATTTACTCTACGAAAATACGACAGTAGTCGTCAGTCGTTAGTCGTTAGTCGTTAGCAGAAGGTTTTCGTATATTTGTGAATATGGATATAATTATCAGATCTGCAACGATATCGGATGTTTCAGCAATCGCAAAAGTGAACATTGAAAGCTGGCGTTCAACCTATCGCGGATTAGTTACCGATTCAATACTCGACAACATGAAATTAGATACATATCTCGAAAAATGGCACCATATTTTAACAAGCGCTGAAGAAAAAGATAGTTTTTGTTTCGTGGTGGAAAATGATGAAGATATTATAGTTGGATATGCACTTTCCGGCAAGAATAGTCATTTAAAGTTTGATTTCAATGCAGAACTTTATGCAATTTATCTATTAAAAGAATATCAAAAGCAGGGAATCGGAAAGAAATTATTTAGAAAGTCACTCGAAGAATTTAAAAAACGCAGTCTCCAATCATTCCTCTTATTTGTACTTTCTTCAAATCTTGGTGCAAGAGAATTCTATGAATCCTTCAAACCGGACTTTACGGCAAATGAATCAATCACCATTGATAATGCTCAATATTGCGATGTTTGCTACGGTTGGAGCAATATTGCAAATATCCCGATGGAACAATTTTTTATCTCACCAGAGTAACTATTACTGCCGGAAGGTGTTTTTATAGAGAGAGAGATTGTTTTTCTTAAATAAAAAAAATTTTATGTACCGCATACTTCGAGCCGTTTTTTTCGCCTCTTTGGTAGTAATTTTGGCAAGTCCTTGGCTTTCCGGCTGCAGTTCTCCCTGTACGTATCCCGATCAGCGCGGAGTAAAGATCCGTTTACTTAACGCTATGCCTGATATGCCGGTGATTACCGTTTTTATCGATGGAAAATTATTTGTTCAAAATTTTTCCTATGATCCGGGCTCAGACTTTGGGTATGAAGGAAGTTACAAAGACGGCAGCCCTCTTTCTGCAAGCGATTCTTCACTTTTCGTTGTAACCTCAGATCCTTCCGGAAAAGATACCCTTATTTCTCATAGAGTTTTTATAAATTTTAACCGTCAGACGGTAATTGTGATGGGTAGAGGAAAGTGGAAAGCGCCGCAAGTAAAGACTGCACGTATTATAAAATTGGACGATCAGGAACAGCATTGACAAATCTGATCAAAGTATGTGACTGGTCAGGCTGATCGATCTGATCGTCCAATTTTATAATACGTGCAGTCTTTACTTG
>JANYLL010000332.1 GCA_025357895.1 Ignavibacteriota bacterium | reverse complement strand
GGCAAGGTACAGGGCATGGATGCAAAAGGCTCTTTCGAAGTAATCAAGGCTCTTGTGCCGCTTGCAGAATTACATCACTATTCTTCACGTCTTCGTTCGCTGACGCAAGGCAAAGGCTCGCACCGGCAGCGCTTCGATCATTACGAAGATGCTCCGAAAGAATTCGCCGATAAGATCATTGCAACTCATGCGAAATCCGGAGTGGTGGAAGAGGAATAATATTTGCCGATTGTCAAAACCATTGTGTCATTGCGAGCGAAGCGAGGCAATTTACACTTTTTAAAATGCATATCAATTCCAACACTTAGATTGTTTCGTCGGACTAAAGTCCTTCTGGCAATGATAATGTTAAACACCCAACAATCTCGAATGCCCGATCAAAAACCAGCTTTCATCCAAAAACTCATTTTTTTTCTTGCCCTTGCTTTCTGCCTGACTCCATATGCATCCCCACCAATAGCTCTGGTATTAGGGCTTCTTATAGCCCTGACTTCGGGGCATCCCTATCAAAAATATAACAGTAAAGCCACAAAAATTTTATTACAAGTTTCTGTTGTTGGTTTAGGATTCGGAATGAATTTCAGCAATGTTCTTGAAGCCGGAAAATCCGGAATACTTTTTACGATTGCAACGATATTCGGTACACTTACTCTTGGATATTTTATCGGGAAATGGTTAAAGATAGATAGAAAAACTTCGCATTTAATTTCCAGCGGAACAGCGATTTGCGGCGGGAGTGCGATAGCGGCAGTTGGTCCCGTTCTTGATGCAGATGAAAATCAAATGTCCGTTGCACTCGGTACGGTTTTTATTTTGAATTCTGTAGCCCTTTTTATTTTTCCGATCATCGGAGCATATCTAAAGCTCTCGCAAACACAATTCGGAATTTGGGCCGCGATTGCGATTCACGATACAAGTTCAGTCGTCGGAGCGGCAGCAAAATATGGAGATGAAGCGCTGCGTATTGCAACAACTGTGAAGTTAGCGCGGGCACTATGGATAGTCCCTCTTGCGATCGGGACATCATTCTTTTTCAAAAGTGAAAAGAAGAAGATCGTGATCCCGTATTTTATTTTTCTCTTTGTAGTAGCATCGATCGTAAGAACCTATGTGCATCTTGATGTCTCTATCTATGATGCACTTGTCGCAATTGCAAAAACAGGATTAGTGGTAACGTTGTTTCTCATTGGTGCAGGATTATCACGCAAAACTTTGCGTGCAGTCGGCTTCAAACCTTTCATCGAAGGCGTTTTGCTTTGGATCGTGATCGGCAGTGTTTCGCTATGGGCTGTGACGTCGCTTATTCAAAATTAAAAATTATTTTTGCACGACGATCATTTTCACGACTGCATTACTTCCTTCAGAAAGTTTACAATAATATGTCCCCGCGGCAAGGTTATGTATATCAAGATCAGCAGAATATGCTCCGGGTCCTGAAAGTTTTTCTCTAACGCTTCGAACGGTATGTCCTAACACATCGAGCACATCGATCTGCATCATGCCTCCATCTTTTACCGAAAAAGAAACAGTCGTTTGGTTCTGCGCAGGATTTGGATAAATGCTTGTTAGTCCGAAAGAATTTGCAGTGCCAGTTTGGCGGACTGATGACGGAGTTAGTTCAAATCTATAAGCGCGATAGATGAAAGAATTACTCGTGAAAGAGACTTGGAATACTATTTCATTATTTGAGTTCACTTCAAGAATGCTCGGACTGCCGATAGTAGGACTTGCTGCCCCGACTAACCCCATGCTCATCAATGTGTTTCCGTTGACAAGTCTCTGCACATTGCCTGCTGCAACACTATAAGGAACATTCCAATCATCCCAGATTACCTTTGCAGTATGATCTACTTCATCGAGTTTATATTCCACTGCTCTGGAAAAAGATTTATTGACGATAGTATCTTTCCCATTGATCATCGTATCAAGCGGACGAAAATTCCCATTGTCCCAAAGAGTTATATTTCCATTGGCAAGACGAGCAGGATCATGCTGATGAGAAAATTTCAAAGTATCAATAGGCTTTGGACCGGAGAACGTAAACATATTATGCTTTCCCCCCCAGCGCCATATCGTTTCACCGGATTTCCAATTTATTTTCGTAACCTCATCCATGTGCCGAAATGAAGCGATCATATTTCCATCTGTCGAATCGATCTCTGCAGCATTGATATGGCAATAATCAATTTTTGTATTGCAAAAATCCACATCCGATGATGTTGCATCAGTTATAGCAAAATGATCCTTGCTATTCCATTGCATTACGAGATTCTTCGATTGATCGAGTTCCTGAATGACAGCATCGAAAACAGTATCGTTTGTTTTTGCACAAGGCGGAGCACCGGGGATCTTCGTCATATCAACGTTTATTCTCGGCACATAGGCTACTAAAATAGCATGTCCGTTTTTCATGAGGTGAAAATCATGAAGATCACAGAAAAAACCCACGCATTGGAAAGTATCGATCAAGTTCATGTGGTTATCAACATGATCGTAACGCCCTAAGAAAATTCCGGCTTTTGGTGAAGAATATTGTCTAAAAAAGGTCAACGTTCCGTCAAATTCCATTTTTAAATTTCCACAGCCTATAGCTATGTTGCTGTCGATCAGAATTTTTCCTGTATCATCGATCGCCGCTATGTAGGAAGTCGGAGATGGAAACCCTTTTGTTGCCGTAAAAAAAATATTACCAGCAGCAGTTTTGGTAACGGTGTCGATAACCGGATCAAGCGGAAGATTCAGATGAATGCTGCCTTGGAAAGGAGCAATCGTATCCTGAATTTGCGACGCAGACTCTGAGATCTTTTGATATTCAGCTTGTTCGTTTTCATAAAATTGATACAGCAATTTTCTCTGGATATCTTCGCTTAATTCTGTAATGCGGAAGCTATAAGAAAGCGGAATAAAATTCTCTATGCCCGGAACAGCAAATTGAACATTCACAACTTCGTTCAGTTCGAAAGGCTGATCAGGTTTAAAAATGATCGTTTGTTCGTCGTCGGAAATGAGGACTCTGCCCGAATGTTTTCCACTTATAGTACCAATTACCCCAAAAGAAAAATCCAATACACTGCGATTTTGCATAACCTGTTTCGAAGGACGGACGATAAATGTCGTTCGCTGCGGAACATTGTCGTCGCCATTTAGAGGCCATTGATATTCAATGATGCTTTTCGTCGAACTGAGGTTTAGCTGCGAGTTTTGCGCTTTCAAGGAAAAAACAGGAAAAAGCAGCAATAATAAGAAAATTTTGTATAAAAATTGCATCGGCTTCGTTGCGAAAAAAAAGGAAAAGGTTATGAAAAATAACGACTTAGAACGCCCTTAAAAAGTACATAGTTCTATACTATTGACACGTAAACGATGCCATTTGTGACAAGTGGTAATTTAGAAGCACTTTCCCCGCGTATTATCATTAACAAATTGTAAAAAAGAAACGAATACCTGCCGATAGTGGTTAGGCTTCTTATTATAGAAATCAAGGAAAAAGCAGTGGCAGAAAGAGTAGTAGAGCATTTTAGGCACGATATTCGCAATGTGGCGATTATTGCCCACGTTGATCATGGTAAAACGACACTTGTTGACCAAATGCTGCGTCAAAGCGGCACTTTTAGGGCAAATGAGCAGCTAACCGAACGCGTCATGGATTCCAACGATCTCGAAAGAGAAAAAGGAATTACCATCATGGCGAAGAATACCTCCGTCCATTGGAATAAGACGAAGATCAATATCGTCGATACTCCCGGTCACGCTGATTTCGGCGGGGAAGTCGAGCGTATTCTGAAGATGGTCGATGGAGTAGTTCTTCTTGTCGATGCAGCAGAAGGATGCCTTCCTCAAACAAAATTCGTACTCAGCAAAAGCCTCCAGCTTCATCTTCAGCCTATCGTTGTGATCAATAAAATTGATCGCAAAGATGCGCGTCCGCAGGAAGTTTTAGATGAAGTGTTCGAGCTTTTCATGTCACTTGGTGCTACATATGAACAGCTTGAATTCCCGATCGTTTATGCAGTCGGAAAATTCGGCTTAGCAAAATATAAACTTGAAGACGAAGCTGTTGATCTTGCACCGTTATTTCAAACGATAATTGATAAGGTCCCGCCTCCTCCGGGAGAGACAGAAAAGCCATATCAGATGCTTGTGGCAAATGTGGATTGGTCGGATTATCTCGGTCGTCTTGCAGTAGGCAGAATTTTCCGCGGTAAGATCCATCCGGGTGATTGGATCACGCGCATCCGTCATGACGGTTCTATCGAGAAAGCGAAGATCAGTAAACTTTTTACGTTCGAAGGATTAAAGCGCACGGAAACTGAAGAAGCCGGAGCCGGAGAAATTGTTCAGCTTGCCGGGCTTGAAGATGTGCATATCGGTGAAACACTTACCGATCCTGAATCACCGGAAGCATTGCCGATCATCAACGTTGATGAGCCGACGATCTCGATGAATTTTTTGGTTAACGATTCTCCCTTCGCCGGTAAAGAAGGAAAATTTGTTACATCGCGCCATTTGCGCGATCGTTTAGCACGTGAACTTCGGAAAAATATTTCTATCCGCATGGAAGAAGTAACTCCTGATACATTTAAAGTCGCAGCGCGCGGAGAGTTGCAGCTTGCAATTTTGATCGAGACGATGCGCCGCGAAGGATTTGAATTTGCCGTTAGTAAGCCTGAAGTTATTATGCAAGAAGTCGAAGGCGACCTTATGGAGCCTATCGAACATGTCGTTATTGATGTGCCTGAAGAGTATGTTGGTTCTGTTATCGAAGCGCTCGGACAGCGTAAAGGTCAGATGACGAACATGAATACTTTGAACGGGCAATCACATGTGGATTATCATGTGCCGTCACGCGGCATGATCGGATTCCGCGGTGAGTTCATGACGATGACGCGCGGCACCGGACTTTTGAATCAGATATTCTACGATTACGAATCCTATAAAGGACCGATCTCCAGCCGTTCGCGCGGAGCATTGGTTTCGCTTGAAGATGGCGAGACAACGGGATACTCCATGGAGAATTTGCAGGAACGCGCAATATTTTTCTTAAGTCCGGGTACAAAAGTCTATCGCGGTATGATCGTTGGCGAAAATTCGCGCGAAGGCGAGATGATCGTGAACGTCACTCGTAAAAAACATTTGACTAATATGCGCGCATCAGGTTCTGACGGCGCATTGCAGCTCGATACTCCGAGAACAATGTCGCTCGAACAGCAGATCGAATGGCTTGATGATGATGACTTGCTCGAAGTAACACCCGAATCCACCCGCTTCCGCAAAAGAATCCTCGACCCAACAGAACGCTTCAGAGTCAACAAGCAGAAGAAGCAGTTGGAAGAAGCGTAATTATTTAATTGCGAATTAGTAATTTTATTTTTATGTCATTCTCAACGGAGACGATAATTACGCAGTGATTATCGGCGAAATGAAGAATCCCGTGAATTGTAGTAGAGAGTAACTTTCTACCACAAGTCACGGGATTCTTCATTATGTCACTTTTGATGTGCAAAAGTGACTCCATAGAGAATGACATATTACTTGTTTCCCTTAACTCTTTGCCTGTTTATTATTCAGCCTCACCCGTTTGGCTCGATAATGATGACTTGCTCGAAGTAACGCCGGAATCAACATGCTTCCGCAAAAAAAGTACTTGATTCAACAGAACGCTTCTGCAAATCAAAAGCACAAAAGACATCGACGGCAGAATAGTTTTGTTCATAATTATTCAAAACTGAAAACTTTGAACTCATAGCTATTTTTACCGTATTTTTGTTTTCAGATCGTCACAGGAGCGACAATCCAATTCATTCTTTTATTGACCTATGATTACAAATTGCTCGATTCTTCGCAACGCATCGAAATGCTTTGTCATTCTTGCCGTTAGCTTTGTATTGCTCGGGAGCAAGGCTCAATGCCAGGATACGATCCATAAGAAATTTTGCATTTATACGAATCAGCCGAACGATGTAGGCTCGTTCAAGTTCGATGGCGATGGCCATCTTTATGATGTGAGCTACGAAGCGACTAATGGCGTGCAGATCGTTCCCGGAAGCCCTGTGACGACGAGGGGTCAGGAATTCTATGTCCATGCTGAGACTCCAGGGACCTATACCGTAAAAGTTACCTACGACTGCGTCGATCCCAATTGCCACGATCAAAATTTCACATACTTTGTTTTTGACGTCATTAATTGTGATCCGCTAAAGAGTTTGCAGTGGTCATTCATAGATGGTAACGGCTTTAGAGTCGGTCCTGATATTTCCACCGTAATGATTCCCGATCCCAAAAGGGTTTACAAAGATCCGGTAACGAGTAATCTTATACCGGCGCCGACGTTTGTGGCCGCGAACAAAACATCCATGTCGTTCGAGCCAGCCGAGGACATCTTAGGATATCCCTGGCATATGTCCGATCGCATTATTGGAGGCAGCAATAAGAGCGTGATAGGCTATGTTTTTAAGAATAAAAAATATATTGCTGCATTTGATGATGGCGCAATATTCTCCTTCCCTACGAGTGATGTTAATTCCATAGAGATTTTTGATGGCACACTTATCGGTCATTTTACACAGCCGATCGTGCCCGGTTCTATTTTCGAGGGAGACGACCTTTATTTAGTAGGATCAACTACCGTTTCCGTTAGCCGGGACGGGGGCAAAACATGGAATATCGACACTGCAGGAATCGGCCAGACATACATCTACGGATCAACTCTCGACACCTCGCAGAACGTCTATATCGCAACGTCAGCGGGCATCATGAAGCAGACCGCCAAAGGCTCGACATGGAATTTGCTTACTGGCGCTCCTCAGCGCTATACAGGAAGCATCTTTTGCACAGGCCATGATGTGCTTTATGCCTCGACTTACTACGGCATCATGAAAAGCTCCGACGAGGGTGTAAGCTGGCTTTCTGATTCGGCTGGCTTGGGAGTTAGAGCGCAATTTATCGCGCTCGGCGAGGATGCACTCAGGAATGTGTATGCCATTAACCGAAACCTCGGAACAACCACGTTATTCAAGCACACGCCAACGGGAACCGGCTGGCAAAATATCCAAAGCGGTCTTGCTCCGTATATTGCCGATTCTAATGCGCGGTACATTCTACAATCCGTCACAGCCGATACATACGTGTTCCTTGCTACGACCTTTGGCGTGTTTAGAAGTAAGGACCAGGGGACTACATGGCAGCCGTATAATAATAGTTTATCAAGTTTGCAAAATTTCTATGGTCTTGTCCGCGACAAGAGCGGCAATTTCATCGTAAGCACCAATCTCGGAATTCTGCGCGGTCATCCTAACGACACTAATTCCGTAAAATTATTTCCACCGAAAGGCTACGCGAACGGTAGTCCGATCTTTCAGGATAACTCCGGCGCATTGTATGGAATGAATGGGTATCAGAAGGAACCTATCCGTTCGACCAACGGCGGAGCAAGCTGGAACATCGATACCGCAGGACTCGGGTCCATTGGGCAAAATCTATACTATGTGGACGAATTCGGCACGCAATATGCCTTCTCCCCTGTATTACCGATTACGGTATTCACTAAGTATGTGGGCGCATCATGGAAAAAAGACGATGCCGGGCTTACGGCGCTACATGGGACGGGAGGCGGCGTGCTTGCTATTCAAAGTGACGGCGTTGGAAATGTCTATCTAACGACCGGCGTCGATGGCTTAGGTGGTGTATGGAAGCGTCCTGCTTCGGGCGGCCCATGGGTGGCCGATTCGAATGGACTCCACGGAAATGGAATCTACGTTTTTGCTCGCGATAAGAACGGCACGTTATACGGCGGAACGTACGGATCGGGTCTCCTCGTTCGGCGTTCGGGCGTGTGGCAATCCGTTCCTCCGCCTTCGGGCGTCGATCCATCTTACAGCGTATTCGCGCTTTCGGTTGATTCGTCGAACACGCTGCTGGCGATCTATGGTTATTTCGATGCAAACTTTAATTATAATCTTGGAAAGTTCGCATACAAGCGAAGCGGAGCGACTGCATGGATTACCGCGAAGCCTCAAGCCAATAATTGCACAGCGCTCATTTCCTATGGCGACACGACCTATCTTTTGACAGATCGAGGACTGATGTCCTTTAGGAGTATAGAGACCGGATCGGTTGATAACCGTGAGGCTCTCCCCTCGTTTTCGGTTACTGCACAACCAAATCCCTCGAATGGATCGCTATCGGTATCGTTTATGTCTGAAGAATCTGGGAAATTTGTCATCGATATTTCCGACGTGCTGGGCAGGACAGTATTGAGGCGAAGCGGCATCGCGGCAAGCCTCGAGTACCAATCAATAAAATTCGATCTTTCACAATTAGCACAGGGGAGTTACATCATTCGCCTCCAACAGGGTGGCAGGGTTGGAAGCACAAGAGTTATCTGCACTCATTGAGTATTTTGCTTCCAGACTCCAGAATGGTCCATTCGGGAGACAGGGGGGAAGACGGACGAATCCGTGGCGGCGGACGTCCCACTGGAGAGGTCGTTTTTACTGTCGACTGTTAACTGTTAGCTATTTTTTCAGCACGATCTTTTTTTTCTTTGCTGCCGACTTGCTCGAAGTAACACCGGAATCCACCCGCTTCCGCAAAAAATCCTCGATCCGACAGAACGCCTCAGAGTTAATATGCAGAAGAAGCAATTGGAAGAAGCGTAACTCTCAATTACGAATTAGAAATTACGAATAGGAAATTCTATTGTTATGTCATTCTGAACGAAGCAAAAAATCGCGAATGCGATTTTTTGCGTAGTGAAGAATCCCGTAAATTGTGGCAGAAAGTTACTCTCTGCAATCCCTGAAGGAGGTCTTAGTTTCACTCAAGGATTACAAACCAAATTATTCTTCCCACTCGATTAGGCGTGAACAGAAATTACTTTGAATGGGTTATAGAATCATGCTTCAGCCAATCGAAGGATATTTTGACGGGAAAAATATACTGCCTCTTGTGGAAATTAAAGACAAGAAGCATTATAAAGTGCGCATTACTTTTTTAGAGGAGCTTTCTCCGGAAGAAGAGACTCGTCTGCTTGCATCGCAACCCGATGCATTTCAATTCTGGCATGATCCGAAAGAGGATCTCTATCAAGATTACCTTCCGAACGCGTGAGTACCGGCGATATTATTCTTATTCCCTTTCCCTTTGCCGAACTTACGCAAGTAAAAGCGCGCCCAGCCGTAGTCATTGCCCAAACAGCAGATGCATATAAGGATATTATCGTTGCGGCGATTTCCTCCGTTATTCCTGATACATTATCAAAGAATGAATTCCTGATAATACCTGAAGCGGGAAATGGTTTGCGCGTCAAATCCATTGTAAAAGTTGATAGAATTGTAACCACAAAGAAAGAAAATATTATTGTAAATTTAGGAAGCTTGTCGGAGGGAGACGCTGCAACCTTTAAGAATATATTCAATGGTTTAGTGAATTAATCCGTAACTTTGCATCCTAATCGTATCTGACCACGCGAACATGTCAACAAAAAACACATCTGTTTCTCTCAGCAGCGTTACACTCGAACTCAAGACCGGCAATATTGCCATGCTTCATGCCGATGCGATCGTCAATGCTGCCAACGAGCAATTGAATATGGGAATCGGAGTTTCCGGAGCTATTGCCGAAGCGGGCGGATCGGCTATTCAGAATGAATGTAATGAAATAGGATCTTGCCCTACAGGTTCGGCTGTACTTACCACGGCAGGAAATTTGAATGCGCGCTATGTGATCCATGCCGTTGCACCGATGTATGGTGAAGGCGGGGAGAATGAAAAATTACGATCTGCAATTGTTTCAGTTTTGAGTATTGCCGATGATAAAGGACTTTCATCTATTGCAATACCCGCTCTTGGTGCGGGGCTGTTTCACTTTCCGATGGATGAATGTGCGAAGGTGATGATCGGCGCTATTAAAGATGCTGCTCCGAAGTTGAAGAACATTAATCATGTTACTATCTGCCTTCATAATGATAAGAAATTCGAGGTTTTTGAGAAAGCATTGAACGGGTAAGTGCAATTAAAGCTTAACTCTTTGGAGTTGTGTTTAGTCTTGCCCATTTGCTTTTGATATGTTCTTTCAAAGCATTAATGAATATCTTTTTTGGGATCGGCGCAAATTCTTGGGACTTTCCGATATTCGGATAGTCTGTTCCCATTTCAAGTTCTAATTCTTTCGTAGGCAGGATGAATTCGCCCGAGCTATCGGTCATGATCGTTACCTGGCAATGGATATCCGGCACCATTGCCGAAGCATAAGACCTAGTTCCCGCTGGTTCGCTCGCATGTTTGCGGAGTTCTGTTGCGTATGCTGCAATAATATTTGAATCGTCGAACATCACCGGTCTCCAACCCGCGTAAGACGAATCGAAGGTAATTGCTGAATGCAGTACGTTGCCGACAAAAACAGGATACACTATCCGGTGCAGCTTTTGCATTTCCTTGTGGAGATCAAGTTCTTCAGTATCTTTTGCCTCTGCCAGTTTTATTCCCTTTCCGAGAATGATCATCCGAAGCCCTGCCGATGTATCGAGCCGTGCACTGAGCACTTCATCGGCATTTTTAAATCCAAGATTTGTGTCATTCGATTCTGCAATAAATTCATGCAGCATCAAAAGCGCGGTATCATAAATGCTTTTCGTTGCTGATTTTGGCGGAGGTTCGGATTTGCATGAGCCAAGGATTCCGGCAAAGACCAAACAGACGAATATACAGAAAATAAAATTTTTCATCATTTGCCCTTTCCCGGATATGATACTAAGAACCAATCGTTTGTATGCGAACTGAAAACATATTGATCCGAGCCATATTCCGATGGCGGGATCGAAGTCGGTATTCGATTCGAAAATTCCGAGTATGCCATGATCCGGTGTTTGCCTCTTCCGACGGGCCATGGATCATTGACTGAGATCCAGATGTGATCGGAAATATAGGAGGATTTCGGTACACCTTCGGCTACCATATAGTGAGAGTTGCTATCGCTTACAGAAGCGATCGTAATACCCTGCCATCCCCAGCCAAAGATGATGGGCATTCCCATTCCGATGTATTTGACTATCGTATCCTGAGGCATGATATTCTTGCCAATAGGCTCTACATAAAATGTCGGAGTGTAGCCCATACATGTGCCGGTCGCAGCTTCAACGGGGAAAGGCGCCCCGGATACATTATAATCCGCCGGAAAATTTGCAGGCTGAAGTGTATCGCAATCGAATTGATAATTTATTGAATCGTTAAATTTTAATTTTACGACATCGCATTGGCTCAGTGCCGGTGCAAGATGGTTTATTTTTTGATTATAATACGTCGAAACCATTTGCGTACATGCAGCCCAGCAAAGCTCTGAAGCGATCTGCGGAATAAAAGGAACGTGAAGAGATGCTACCTGCTGCTTTTCGGCGACTTCATTTTTTTTACATCCTGAGGATGTAAAAAAAATAAAGGAGGCAGTAACGAAAACAAGACAAATAAATCGGGATTTTCTTTCCATAGCGTGGCAGAGAGTTCGTGTAAGTCATTCAAATATACGCAATTTCCTCCGAACTTCAATTTAAATCATTTTTCCTGAGACCGGTCTTATTTGCCGTATATTCGTACCCATGGATTAGCAGTTTTTCACATTTCATTAACCAA
>JANYLL010000408.1 GCA_025357895.1 Ignavibacteriota bacterium | reverse complement strand
AAAACTCACTGCCCGCTATGGAGATAAAGGCGTCGATTATATCGAAGGTGCTGCCATTCGCCGCGAGCTTACCTATGATGATTACATCAAAGTTGATACTCTTCTTTCAATTCAGCAGCCGCTGACAGATTACCATGATGAGTGGACTTTCATGATCTATCATCAGCAGACAGAACTCTGGTTTCGGTTAGTGCTGCATGAAATGAGATACGGAATCGATCAACTGCTTTTAGATCCACCGAATTTATCAAAGGCTTTAGAATGTGTTCAAAGAGCAAATAGAATTTATAGTCATCTCACCGATAGTTTTGATGTCCTTATCGAAGGATTAAGCACCGATCAATTTTTAGAATTCCGAAAAGCATTCGGCACATCAAGCGGATTTCAATCTGCACAATTCAGAGCTATCGAAATCCTTGCTGGGCTTGACCGCAAAGCGATCAAAGGTCAGGATAATACTTTCTATTGGGAACGCGCCGCACGAGACAAAGAAACCGGCGAACCTACTTTGACATTATTGAAGTTCAAAGAAAAACATCTTTCATGGTTCAACCAAATGTATGAGAAACGTGAACCACATTCTCTTCGCTTTGCTTTTGAAAAAGTCATCTCCAATGAATTAAACATTAAACCTACCAATCCACAAGAATTTTACAAAAAATTCTGGGAGAGCAATAACAATTCTCTCCTGCGATTTGCAAATGAACTTCTTAAATTCGATGAACTCATTATAGGCTGGAAGATCGCTCACTTAAAATCCGCTGCAAAGCATTTAGCAAAAGCTCCACGCGGGACAGGCGAAACAAATTGGGCAGAATACCTTGCAAAATCTATCTCCGAAGAGCGCTGCTTTCCGGAGTTGTATCTTGGGAAGAAGGAAATGGATGAGGAGGAAGTGGAATCGGTGACACTGGCAGATGCGTGAAGTAAGTCTAATAGTTTAGCCTGTAATTATTTCCTTCCCAGGACGTTAGTCCTGGGAAGGAAATAAAATCTTCCAGACCGCCCAGGACTAACGTCCTGGGCTTAATTTTATCGTCCCTACGGGACTAAAATCTTATAAATGATAATTCGGCGACTCCTTCGTAATCGTCACATCATGCGGATGAGATTCTCTGAGGCTTGCCGATGATATTCTTACAAATTTTCCTTTTTGTTGAAGCTCCTTTATATTTGCCGAACCTGTATATCCCATTGCGGCGCGGAGTCCACCGGTCATTTGATAGACAACTTCCGATAGCGGTCCTTTGAAAGGCACTCTGCCTTCGATGCCTTCGGGGACTAATTTCGATAAGCCTTCTTCGGCGTCCTGAAAATATCTATCTGCAGATCCTTGTGCCATCGCTGATAGCGATCCCATTCCGCGATAGGTTTTATATGCTCTGCCATCTAAGAAGATTTTCTCACCGGGTGATTCTTCTAATCCTGCAAAAAGATTTCCGATCATAACAGTTGATGCTCCCGCTGCAATTGCTTTCGGAACATCTCCGGTTTGCTTGATACCGCCATCGGCGATAACCGGTATGCCCTTCTTCATTGCAACTGCCGCCGCTTCCATGATCGCCGTTAGCTGCGGAACGCCGACTCCGGCAACGATGCGTGTCGTGCAAATCGAACCCGGACCGACACCGACTTTTATTGCATCGGCTCCGGCATCGATCAAAGCTTTCGCTCCTTCGCCAGTTGCAACATTACCTGCAATGATTTCGAGATCCTTAAATTCTCTTTTTATTTTTTTCACCATATCAATAACGCCTTTGGTATGTCCATGCGCCGTATCAATGGAAATCACATCAACATTTGCTTTGACGAGTGCCTCAACTCTCTGCAATGTATCGGCAGAAATTCCGATGGCTGCACCGCAGACAAGTCTGCCGCTTGAATCTTTGGCTGCATGCGGATGACGCTTTTTCTTCTGAATATCTTTGAAGGTGATAAGCCCTTTCAGCTTTCCGGATTTATCAACGACAGGAAGTTTTTCGATCTTATTGTATTGCAATATCTCTTCTGCTTTTTCAAGAGTCGTGCCAAGAGGCGCGGTAACCAGATCGCGTTTT
>JANYLL010000400.1 GCA_025357895.1 Ignavibacteriota bacterium | reverse complement strand
TTGTCATTTGTCATTTGTTTTGGACAGGGCCAGCAACTTTCGACGCAAAGGAAAAAAGCTGAGAAATTGTTTTTCGAGGCAATCGACGCCTACCAAGGGAAATTTTTCGATAAGGCAATCTCAGAGGTTAAAAAAGCGCTTGAACAGTTAAAAATTCGTACTCAATCCAGTGGGACGGATTTTAGTCCGTCCGGGCGGATTGAAGTTCGCCCCACTGCTTCCAAAGACATTCGCCTTGCCGTACTTCCATTCGATGATCTCTCCAAAGATCATGATAACGAATGGTTCGCTGACGGTATGCTCGATGAATTGATCTCCACACTCGGAGGTCTCGATCACATGAAAGTACCAAGCCGCACAGACGTCATGTATTACAAAAAACATCATCCTAAAGCGCAGGAAATTGCAAGCGATCTCAACGTCCGCTACTTAGTCGGCGGCTCCGTTCGCAAAGCAGGGAATAAAATCCGCATCACTGCATCCCTCACCGATGCTTTCAATAATCAGCAGCTTTGGACTAGTAACTACGATGGTAACTTCGACGATATCTTTGAATTGCAGGAAAGAGTATCGAAGGAGATAACGGAAACCTTAAAACTCCGGCTTACGCCGGAAGGAAAGAAGAAGGTGGAGGAGCAGCCAACGGTGAATGCTGAGGCGTATGAGTTTTATTTGAGGGGATTAGAATGGCAGCGGCATTTAAGCCGAGATGGGTACGAAAGAGCATTGGAGCTTTATGAAAAGGCAGTAAAGCTCGATCCGAATTACGCTGATGCTTATCTTTCTATCGCAAACACTTGCGGCGCATATTATCGAGAGTGCTCTCGAGAACCGAAATGGCTAAGAAGAGCCGAAGAAAATCTATCTATAGCAGAAACTATTACTGGTGAAACTGCAAAAACATTATGGATTCATGGTGAGATTGCTTGGTTGAAAGATGAACTTGATGAGGCGGAGAAACATTTACTGAAAGCGATTGAACTCGATCCAAAGCATGCTCAAAGTTATGACATTCTTGGAAGTATATATTTCAAGCAAGAACTTTATACTAAAGCAGCACAGGCGTTTGAAAAAGAATTAGAGATAAGAAAATATCCGACTGTTTATTATAATTTTCTTCTTTCACTTTCAAAACTTGGAGATAGAGATCGTTTATTTCTCAATGCTGAATATGCATTGCCTGCTTTCATAAAATACATAGAAAGAAACCCGAATGAAGCGATAACTAAAATGTTTTATGCTTATTCTTTGTATTGGGCTGAAAAAAGAGATGAGTCTTACCAGATTGCAAATGAATTAATGACAATCGAAGAACAGCTTGATGGATATATGCTTTATAACCTTGGAAGTTTATTTGATGATCTTGGGGATCCAGAAAAGTACATTTCTATGGCACAAATTGCTGTTGAACGTGGTTTTCGAGGAATAGATGGTCTGAGAATCCAACGGTTTAATAACCCACAACTACAAAAACAATTAAATAAGCTCATCACCATACTGGAACACAAAATTAGAGAAGAATCTGAGAAAGAATAAGAAACAGATTAAATATAGATTTGGAAAAAGCAATTCTAAATCCGGAAATCCTTTAGGCGCTGCTATTACTCAAATTCAACCCGCCGGCGCTACTTCCCATCCTATCGAAGTCAGCGTGCCTCATGACGGTAATAATACCGATATTATTTGCTTCTTCAACCGTTCATCTGGCGATCCGAAAATAATTATCACCGATTCAGCGACTACGAGTCAAGCATACGTCCGGTATGGCAGTTCTTTAAGTGGAACCCAAATACCGAGCGGAGGGTATGCTGTTTATGCAATCATCCTGATATAAATAGTGATAGAACATGGCATGTCTTAATTAGTTATAACGGAGGCACTACTTTCAGTAATTTATTCGAAGGGCCACGCGCAGGTGATTATTATGCTTCGTTCTTTACTTCCGGCTCAACAATGGCAGGAGTAATGATCGGAGATAATACTATCTTTTAGTTATTTAATTGTCATTCTAACCTAAAGCGAAGTGAAGAATCTGAACTTTCATACGTTCGAAAATTCAGATTCTTCGCTTTGCTCAGAATGACAGTAAAGAAAGGAAGCGGAATTCGCTACTGAAAAATTGCCTGATCCCCGACTATGACGTATGCTTGAATCGTTCCGTTAGAATACATTGTTGACTGATAATTTTGATTTTGCGACGCAGGATTCGGACCGGAGGTTACCGTATTAAAAGGCGTACCGGAAGTAGATACCGCCATAATTCCGTATGTAACAGTGTAATCGGGCACATGAGAATCCGGCATCAGAACCGGCCGGATGTATTGTCCTGCAGAGACGGTAATATCCTGAGGGTAAGGCTCATTATCTCCCGCCGGAAGTGGGTTCTGAGGATGAATCCTGAACACCGTATGCGCCGGGTCTGTGGTGTATAAGAATATCTCAACCGGATTTCCCTGGTTAGGAGATTGCCCGGGTGGATTTACTGCTACCATAACAGGGCTTACAGTACCGCCCATAACGCCCGCCGGAGTAATTGCAGTAATCGCCCCATTGTTCGGATGCCCTAAAGCAGCAGACGGTTTATCGGGGCATTTGCAGGAATTGGAAAGAAAAGCCAAAACGGGCAATAAAAAAATAAGTTTTTTCATAGAATTTTGTGGGTTAAAAAAATTATTGAATGATATAGATTCCCCAGTCTTTGAGAATAGGTCTTGGTCCGGTGTAGGTAATCTCAAGGAGCCATTCGCCATTAGAATTGCCATGGAATCCTGTTGCTCCGTCAAGGAATTCTGCAGGTCGGAAAAACCCAAGTGTAACTCCCCCGTTATTGGCGACGGGTGTTTGAATGCTCTGAGTAGCAGCATCGCCAAATACTATATTAGGATTCGCTCCCCACAGCGGACTTGCAACCCTATCCATTAAGTGAATGGTTTTCGTCGTTGCACCCAAAGGCGATGTCAGCGTCATCGATAAATTTCTGTTGCCATCGTGCCCATCGAGGGTAATGGCTACATATATTTTCGAAGTATTAGTAATCGTAAGGCTCTTTGAAACACGCAACCTGCTTATAATATGATTGTCTGAAGGATATGAAGGAGGGTCGCGAAGATATGCTGCTGCTGTGTTTGCACGAAGTGTAATATCAAGTGCAGATATTGTACGAAACGCATCCGTTCTTCCGGCGCCATAGCTTCCTTCGCTGCCGCCTGCACCATAATTTATACATCCAACTACGAGAGCTTTCCGGACCTTATCTGTATTTAAACTCGAACTCATTCCCCAAGCCAAAGCAGCAATTCCGGCGGCATGAGGTGCTGCCGCAGATGTCCCATAGAATACGGGAAAACTTGGGACAGAAGTCGAAACACCATCCATAGAAACAAAATCCGGTTTCAATCTTTGCCTGCCATTACTAAGTACTATAGGTCCGCGAGAACTCATTGGCTCTATCTGGTTATAATTTGACGATTGAGCATTAACGGCACCACAACTTAATGCGCTTGTAGCCATCGCATGACCGAGTACGCTTCCATTGCCGTTATGATAGATCGGATGAAAATTCCTATTTGAGCAATAGAAGGCAAGTTTGAGCGTCGGCGTTCTATGCGGAAATGGCGTCGATGGACCGGTAACAACAATAGCCAGATTTTTACCAAAGTTATCCCCATTCCTGTATATAATTTCTTCTAATGCAATACCGGTTGTTGAGGTTCTATAAAGTATCTGATTCGAAGAAGGATCGACAACCATCAGATTAAAAACATTTTGCGGACTTTGAAAATCATCATCCCATTGCAGAGCAATATCAATGTATCCGTTTGGCGGCAAATAAAATCTATTCATCGGATCGTTATTTCCATTAAAATCATGCACGGTATATCCACCGGACTGCCCATTTTGGCTAAAGGATTGATTCATTGCAGAGAACTGAAATGTATGAACATCCTGCGCCCAATTTCCAGCAGAAGTTATATATGTTACATGATCATTTCTCGTAACATCCTCGATTGCATTAGCAATAGCTCCGTCTTCGAAAAAAGGTTCGGTAAAAAAAGTATAATCATCCGTAATTACTTTACAAGGAGAGTGTCCCGTACTGCCTTCGGCAAGTTTGTAAATATTGGCTGCCATCGAGGTGACATTTTCACCTGCTGTAGCAAAGGCAAGGAGTGATCCCGGAGCAACATCATGAACTATTTGCATCATAGCAAGTCCCTCATGTGAACGGTCCCCAGCCGTTCTAATTCTATAATTATCATCTACAACATCGACATTCCCGATAGCTGGAAGCTTCCCACTTGCGCAAAAATCTTGTAAAAAATGCTCACTCCCAATTGTTATTGCTCCGCCTAGTCCTCCAGAGCCACAATCGTCAGAAATAATACCTACCTTAATTCCGTCCCCTGTTGCATTCGGCCAAATATTACGTGCAAAATCAGCGCGAATACGTGCGACTCCCTGACTCACAGGCGCAGCCTGACGATATGATTCAGTCACAAGACCGATATGCTTAATGTTTTTCCACTTCGATACAATTTTGACTTGATCCGGAGATAACCAAACCGGAATAATTTTTATTCGAAAGTCAAAGGCAGTAGGAAGTACTCCTGGTAGTAGCGATTCAAGTGAATCAATACCTGATTGAGCCTTAAAGCCAGGACCAACATACAGATTGACATATATTTTCCCAACATTGTCAATTTTTGCCCATACTGGAAAACCTCCTGGGGGTTGTACAAGCCCTACGAGTGAACCACCATTACTATTTGCGACCACCAAAAGCTCGAGAATAGCTGACTCTATCTTTTTTTCTTCTGAAGATCTATTTGCTGTATCTCGTGCAATATTGCTATTGGCGATAGCGCTTATTCTAACCGCGCCCGAGCTGGAAAGCACATGAAATGCAGTATCTACTTGGGCAATAACTACAGCAGACAATGACAGTAAAATCAGCATTGTTGCTACTACAACTGTTAAGAATATCCGTCTCATATATGGGGATTATGAATGATGAATAAAATGTATCTACGTGCTTCTACAAAACTACAACATTTTTTCTAGGAATCCAAACCCAAAATCACTTTTTTCTTACAATCTCTTTATCCCTGCCTTTTTTC
>JANYLL010000396.1 GCA_025357895.1 Ignavibacteriota bacterium | reverse complement strand
ATGGGCGTCCGCCGAGGTGGATTAGCTCGCTAAATCTCATTGAATTAGTAAAAGTCGTTAAATCCCAGAGACGTTCCACAGAGTATAAACGTTTTGGAAGGGCAAAAGATACAGATGGTTAATAAAATATTTTGAATCTTCTTTGGAAGCCGCAGGCTTACAGTAGAACGGACTCTTAGTCCGTTCGGGCAGACTAAGAGTCCGCCCCACTAGTAAAGCCCTGCGCCTACCGAAGCCAAAACCTATGCTCGTAACCACCGAAGCGATTGTGCTCCGTTCCCGCAAGCAGGGCGATACGTCGAAGATCGTCTCGCTCTATACGCGCGACTATGGCTTGGTTGATGTGATTGCAAAAGGTGCGCGGGAGATGAAATCGAAATTTGGTTCTGCGCTCGAGCCTTTTAATTGCGCAAAGGTCACGTTCTATAAAAAAGATGGACGCGATCTCTACCTTCTTTCAGGTGCTGAGACGGCACTTGCATTGCGAAATCTGCAATCCGATCTGGAACATATCGAAGCGGCTACGAAAGTCGTCGAACTACTGCTCCGCTCACAAAACCATGAAGAATGCCATCCCGAGCTTTATGCGCTCGTTAAGCAAACACTGCAGCTCATGTCCGAATGTAAAGATGCAGCCTCAGTAATGCCGACACTCTTTGCCTATTACTTGCAATATATCCATTACGCAGGATTCGCCGTGCGATTGAATGGAGAAAATAAAGGACTGAATTCTCAGCAATATTTCGATATAGAAAAAGGCGAGGTGATAACACTTGAAACCTCCACTAATATGCATAGCGAAAAAATGCATAAGCTCAGCCCCGAATCCCTTGCTGCATTGCGCCATATCGAACGCTCGGGCATTACAAATACCGGAAGTCTGCGACTCTCCCCAACTGCCCGCCATGCCCTCGAAAACCTCTTCCGCTCCTATTTCAATATACATATCGAAGGCATGCAGCATAGCAGATCAAAAAGCGGCAAGGTTTTTTCTGCGATGGGAAAGTAATTCTTTGTTTGTAGTGTAATGTTCTGGGGTTTGATGAGTTCTTATGGTATGAAACAATATCTATTTATCATTTTGCTCGTTCTTCCCCAGATACTTTTAGGACAAAGTATCTCAGGCACTTGGACGACAGCATCTTCGGTTGGGTTTACAGCTCGTTATGGTCTTACTTCAAGCGTTATTGGCGGGAAAATTTATGTCATGTCAGGGCATACGAATAACGGTCCATCTGATACTATTGAAGTACATGACCCATCGGTAGATGTATGGAGTACTCCAAGTGTAACAGGTACGTTTACAAGACGTTACCAGCATACAGCTTCTGTTGTTGATGGAAAAATCTTTATCATTGGTGGTGGTACCCCCAGTCTCATAAGTACTATTGAAGTGTTTGACCCAGCGACAAATACCAGAACTACACCAGTGACTTCAGGAAATTTTACAAAAAGATCGCTTCTAACTTCAAGTGTCTTTGCAAATAAAATTTATGTGTTTGGCGGAATGGTGAATACGTATAGCAATTCTGTAAACACCCTTGAAATTTTTGATCCAGCAAATAATTCATAGACTACGCCTTCAACTACAGGCACGTTCACGCCTCGTGCAGGGCTTTCTTCAATAGTGATTGGAGACAAGAGATATATGTTTTTGGCGGATATACTCAAGATAATCTTTATAAAATTGAAATCTTTGATCCTTCAACAAACCACTGGAGCACAGTTCCACTAAACAAATCATTTCCGGCGAGACTAGGCTCAACCGTAAGTAACCTCAATGGAAAGATATATATTATAGGCGGAGCCGATGAAAGTCAGAATGCCACGAATTCTGTTGACGTATTTGATCCTGTTACAAATTCATGGGTTACTCCGTTAACTACAGGGCAATTAACAAGGCGGAATGAGCTTACTACAGCAGTAGTCGATGGCAAGATATATGCGCTGGGTGGTGAGGATAACCAAGTTCCAATTTTAAATACTAATTAAGTATTTACACAAGCACAAAATAGTATAACAGAATACAATATCAAGACTCCTGAAATCTTCCTTTCTCCCAACCCAACAAATGGAATAATGACCATCCAAAATGCACCACCAGATCTGCAAGAAATTACAGTTATAAATATCCTTGGCGAAACGGTGATGAAATTAAAGAATTTACATAGCCCGAATTTCACTCTCGATCTATCCAAACTTATCCGCGGCACGTATTATATTCGGTTCATCTCAGCGAACTTGTCAACGACGAGGATGGTGGTTCTGCAGAATTAACATTCAAAATTAAAATGGGGGCAAGTAGGTAAGGCGGAAGGATGAACAATATTAAAGAGAATAAGGTGTTTACGAATGAATTACAAAATCCATTTGATTAATCTCGATAAAATTATTGGTTTCGAATTCTACTTCCAGCCGCCGAAGATTGGTGCGAAGAAGATGTTCAAGAGTGGAATTGCTTACATTGCCGCAAGAGAGAAGAAGCAGTTTTTCAGGTTTTCCGGAAAGTAAATAACTTTCGACAAAGTCGTTATCTTTGGTGACGATTATGCATTTTTTTTCAAAACTGATACGAATTAATTCTCTATCCGAAGTGCTGTTCTTAGAGGGAAGATCGAGAGTATGGATGGATTCGAAACTGAATTCATCGAATAGTGATTTCAATCTCTTTGGGAGTTGGGCGTCAAGAAGAAACTTAGGCATTAACGCGCTCTATGCTTTTCACACGCGATAGTTCGGCAGCATAAAGAAGCACTGCACGTATATCATCCTGCTCAAGATCGGGATAATCTGAGAGAATTTCGAGGCTTGTCATTCCGGACGAAAGTAGGTCCAAGATGGTTTCCGCAGGGTAACGTAAACCTCGAATGACCGGCTTACCATGACAGATTTCCGGATCGATCGTAATGCGGCTTAAGAGATTGGGTTGAAGTTGCATGATAATAAAATGAAATTCAGGGAGAAAGAGTTCGGAACGAGCACAGCAGATCAAAAAGCGGCAAGGTGTTTTCGGCAATGGGAAAGCCTTGAGAATTAAAAATTGGGGTCGCTTGATGCATTTATGCTTAGAACAACTGAATTGGTACTAATAGACGGTTTACAGCAAGAGTCCTAAAAAAAACCGTCAGAAATGACGGTCTGTAAAATCTCTACCTCTTCTTTTTGGTCTTTGTATTTGGTTTAGGAGCTTGTTTTGATGATGTGATATTTTTGACACTACCTTCTAATTGCTTTAGTTCTGCGATTGCTAATCTATCTTGGTTTACTTTATATTTCTCATATTCCCTTCCTGCGATTTCGAGAGCCTTGTCGTGAGGAACCTTGCCCTTATCTAATAAGATGTCCCTTTCATTAACCGTAAGAATATCATGAAGTTTTTTTATCCAGTATTTCATATACATAGGTTTTCGTTGCATAGCCTGACTCTCCGCAAAGCTTAGATACTGATCTACTAATAAGTTTAACTGCTTTAATTCTTCGACTGTTAAATAATTCTTTGCAACACTTGTATCGGCTTTTGTGATTTTATCACCTTTAAATACCGTAAGTCCCATATTGCGCTTTCCGGCATTCGCCCTTGAAGCGATTAATTCCGCCGCAGTATGATGATGAATTGCGTAGTGAAATTTATTTTGAGCAGTAGCAAAAAATTCGTGGGTTAAAGTACTGTTCACATCATAATCAATGCTCGTAGCGTAAATATCTTTAATTTTATAATAGAAATTCTTTTCGCTCGTTCGTATGTCGCGAACGCGCTCAAGAAGCTCATCGAAATAGGCATTTCTATGCCCAGATTCTTTAAGACGTTCATCGTCAAGAGTAAACCCCTTTACGATGTATTCCCGAAGTCTTTGAGTTGCCCAAATACGAAACTTTGTAGCAATATTAGATTTTATGCGATACCCGACAGAGATAATTATATCCAAGTTATAAAGCTGTATTGACCTTCTAACCCCTCTATTTCCTTCGGTTTGAACTGTCAAGTATTCCTTGACAGTTGAATCGGGAGGCAATTCGTTCTCTTCAAATATATTTTTTATATGTAAGCTGACATTCTGTTTCGTAGTTTGAAATAGTTCTGCTAACTGGACTTGGCTAAGCCACACAGATCCATCTTGTAGCTGAACCTCCAAACGCGTATTCCCGTCCTCTGTTTGATATAAGATTAACTCAGGGGTATTTTCCATTTTATCAAAATAATCTTAGCTGTTTCCTTGTTCTTTTTCCCGTTGCTTTTCTTCTAACGGGTCGGGGTGCTCTTCCTTCGCCTGTTGTCTTTCTTCCCTTATAGCCTTGTCTAACGCGCTCTTCGGCACGTTTAACATTCGCTTTGTGAACTGCATGAAGTTCTCGAATTCCTCGCTGTTTTCGGAATTGCTCTTCTCTTTTTCGGTTTCCATCGTTAGGCTTTTTCCGCTCCTATCAGTTCATCAAATGTAAGACGTTTTCCAAATATCTGTGACATTAATTGCATGAACCTTCCGAGATCGTTTGTCTTTCTGAAATTATATCGGAAGGTTTCTTCGTCCAAATATCTATCACAATGGAACGGAGCGATATGGGTATAAGTGCCATGCAGTCCCCTTTTGAAGAGATTCCAGAACCCTTCAAGGGTATTGGTGTGTGTCTCTCCATCAACATAACAGAGTTGGTGATCTACTGAGCTATGAGTATATTCTTCTTTCAGCGTATCGTATGAACGAAGCTTATCTGTATAGACATTGGAACCGGATTCAATGTTAGCCTGAATTTCAGGAAGGAGATTTTTACGACGGGCATTGCTAACAACTTTAGCACGAACTTGTCCGCCACGTTCAACCATGCCAAGTACAACAGTCTTATCTCCGGTTACTCTGCGATTCTTTTTCAATGCTTCTCTTTTTGCAGAGTGCATATTCTTTGCTTTGCCACCTACGTAAGTTTCGTCTATTTCAATTTTGCCGGAGAGTTTAGAAAGAAATTCATCTGTCCCCATTGCCTTCCTCGCTTTATGAAGCATCAGCCACCCAGTCTTTTGACATACACCCAAAGCACGTGCAACCTCGTAAGAGCTAATGCCATTTTTCGCCGATGCTATTAACCAAAAGCAGGGGAGAAATTTACTGAGTGGCATATTGCAATCTTGAAAGATTGTGTCTTGTTTTACAGAGAACTGCCGTCTGCAACCCTTCTCACGGCACTGGTATTGCTTGC
>JANYLL010000321.1 GCA_025357895.1 Ignavibacteriota bacterium | reverse complement strand
AAAGTTTTTTCCGGCGCAAATAATCAATCGCATGATTGGTTGCTATGCGGTAAAGCCAGGTGCTGAAGGCGTATTCTTCGGAGTATGAGGTCAGGTGCAAAAATGCTTTTGTGAATGCTTCCTGTACAAGATCTTCAACTTCATCGGTCGTTGCATTGCGGGTTATCGGGCGGACGAGACGTTCGATGCCGCGCTTATGCCGCTTGACAAGTTCACTATATGCACGCTGCTCGCCGCTTATCGCACGTCGGACGAGCGCCTTATCTTCGCGCTGCCTATCCTTCGTCTCAGGTACTTTCTTTACGGGTTCTTCTGTTGCTTCAACAGAGGGTGAGAGCGGAACGGGTGCAGGTTTAACGATCACTTTTGGCTCTGCAACACGGCGAACGGGTTTCGCCGGAGCAGCTTTAATGCGCTTCGGTACAGGCTTCCGCTTAGGCTTAGGAGCGATCGCTTTCTTCTTCTTAACTGGTTTTGCTTTCTTCAAACGTAGTATTTTACATATCTTAACAGCAAAATTACGGAGAAAGTCCGTAGAAGTTGATAGTTGTTAGCTGATTGCTGATAGCGGAGGGTTCCAACTATCACCTATTTTCAGGGCATATTTCCGCCCCTACTGAAGTTTATTTGTAACGAATTGTGCTCTCAAGGTACTTTTATATATATGAAGAAATATCTCATTATCATTTCCCTTCTTCTTTACAGCGGAAGCTATGCGCAGCCGGTGATCAATTCTCTGTCCATAGATGAGATGAACGGCGAGCTGCATATCCTCGGGAAGTTTGGGACGGTCAAAGGGAAAGTTACGATTGACAGTATCGAAATGCCGGTAAAGTCTTGGGCTGACTCTGAAATTATATCATTCATTCCTGATACAGGAAAAGGGTCTGTAGGTCCTGTTGTGGTCGAGTCTTCCGGAATCGCAAGCAAAATAACTATGATAAGTTCTTGGACGGGTGGGTATAGTTATATGCACACATATCGTGGCTCCTTGGAGGATAATTACGGCTATGGCTTACGATTTACACTCCGAATGGATTTACATTCTATTTTAAGATATCATTATACTAGTGGGAAGACTTTTATTCCTCAAAAAAATTGTTTAGTAACCGGCTATTCTCATGAAGGTTATCAGGTCCATGTGGAATAGGCTATTATGAAACTAACTCAAAAGTACCTATTCAAGATACAGGACGAACATTCGCTACAGGCTATAATAGCTTTACTACGTTTGACCCTTCACAAAAACAATTTTCCTTTAGTTCTACAAATATCCATGGAATGTTTGGAACTATGGATTCATGTGGTCCAAAAGGTCCATTCAGAGCAAAATATGAATATAATATCTCTGACTTTGAATGCGGAGTTTCACTTGATTCGCTATACCAAATAATCCCATACTATTATAAGAATGATCCTGGTAACATGAACCTTTATTATGACGAATACAGCAGTTCTGGGACTGGGCCAGCTTTTCCTCCGCCACCGAAAGCCTTTGCTCTTCAAAATAATCCGAGTATTGTTGGTCCACAGAATCACAGAGTTGGAATCGGAACGGACAATGTTCTTCTAAGATGGCATCAACTTGCGCTGATGGATAAATACCACTTGCAAGTATCTCTCGATTCATTATTTAAATCTGCTCAAAATGCTCATCCGCAAATACAGAATTTGAATACGATCGTCGATACGAACGTTGTGGATACTCAATTTACTCTTCCTCCGCTATCAAAGAATACAAAGTACTTCTGGCGTATAGTCGGTGTAAATTCTGAAGGAGAAACTCGCTGGTCGGATGTATGGAATTTTACGACTGGGGTAACAGCAGGTATTGTAAAGACTGAAGCGGCACCATTCTCATTTTCTGCGTTCCCGAATCCCGCTTCGGATAAACTTAATATCACATATTCTTTGTCGCAAGGTCCGATCATAATTTCGCTCTATAATATCCTTGGGGTTAGAGTCAGAACCTTGACTTTACATGATAGTGAGCCAAATGAAGTTGAAATGCCATTGGGAGGATTACCTGCTGGTTCCTATGTACTTGAGTTGAGCGATGAGAAAACTCATATATCAATGCCTATCAGTATCATAAGATGAAAAGACAAATCTTCATCATCTTATTCCTTCTTTTCGCCGGCGCAAGCTACGCGCAGCCTCCGCACATTGATTCGATGTATGTCGATGAAATGAAGGGCGAGTTGGACATTTATGGATCATTTGGATCGGCACAAGGGAAAGTTTGGGTTGATAGTGTTGAACCAAAAATAATAAGTTGGTCAGATACATTTATTATTTCTTCCATCCCAACTTCAGGTAGAGGCGCAGCTGGTCCAGTAATTGTAGGAGGAAGAGGGTATCATAGTGAAAGCAGGATGCTGACTATGTGGGGAATCGGCGCTACCTCGGGTTGGACTCGAAGTGCGAATTATTATTCAGAATATGCACATACCGAATCGATCTTTTATTGGCGAATTGATCTCGACTCACGACTTCGACACTCCCAAAATGGAATGAATTATTCCCTTCCGTTTAATGAAAAATACTCCCAACAGTATACGTACCATCTTGAGTCAAATGCTCCGGGAACTACGCCAATATGGAAAGATGATTATTCAAGTACTAACGGATTAAATCCCGGAAAGCTTGATCTAAATACTTTTACCCTTTATACAAATATAGGTGGTAATGATGTCGTTAGCAAATTTGATAGTAACCTTTTTCCTGCACCTTGGGTAGTTAGAGACTTTAATGGCGGCAGTTTTATGTGGGGAAATCAGGAATACTTCGCAACGGAGGTGAAATTCCCACCATCACATGGTACATTGGCACTTTGGTACAAACCAAATCTCATTTTACCCTTATCAGGAACCGTATATTCTTTTAATAATATTACAAAATTGATCTGGGATTCTCTTCCTCTTATGTCAGGCTACCATGTGCAGGTATCAGTAGACTCACTTTTTCAGACAAAAAACATTGATACGACTATTTCATCGTTAAACATATCCCTTACCGTTCTTTCTGGACTCACCAAATATTTCTGGCGTGTTGCCGGGGTGAATTCTGAAGGAGAAAGCCGGTGGTCTGAGGTTTGGAATTTTACGACTGGCGTAACAGCAGGTATTGTAAAGACTGAAGCGGCACCATTCTCATTTTCTGCGTTCCCGAATCCCGCTTCGGATAAACTTAATATCAAATATTCTTTATCGCAACGTCAGATCATAATTTCGCTCTACAATACCCTTGGGGTTAGAGTCAGAACCTTGACTATACGTGATAATGAGCCAAACGAAGTTGAAATGCCATTGGCAGGATTACCTGCTGGTTCCTATCTACTTGAGTTGAGCGATGAGAGAATTCATGAATCAATGCCTATCAGTATCATAAGATGAAAAGACAAATCTTCGTCACCCTATTCCTACTTTTCGCTGGCGCAAGTTTTGGGCAGCCGGTGATTGATCACATGCTTATTGATGAATCGAAGGGCGAACTTCATATTTTAGGGACACTTGGTACGACGCAAGGGAAAGTTACAATTGATAGTATAGATTTACCGATAATTAATTGGTCAGATTCTCTCGTCATTGCAATTATCCCATTTGCAGGACGTGGATCTGCAGGTCGGGTAGTTGTGTCAAACAATGGATTCCAAAGTGAAGCAAGAAATATAAGTATTTGGCTTGTAGAGATTAATGATATCTATACTTATCATCTTTCTCAAGGTCAGTTTGGCCACCAATATTTTCTCGATCTTGTAATGAGATTTGATATCCATTCATTATTATTGAAAAATACTTTGCCAGACCAAATCTCTTTTAATTCGTCGAATGCTACTCGATACGGATATTCTAGTTGGATACAAACTAATCCTACTTACCCCACAATGCATGATTCGATCATTACAAGAGTTACAATAGACACAAAGAATAAATGGTTTATTCCAAATAATTTTACCGACGAAAATGGTGGAAGCCTTAGAATAAAATATGACAGCAATTTTGTGATTCAGGATGGACAGTCAGACTATCAATGTCCTTCTATAATAACTTGTTGGGCAAAGTGGAGATCTCAGGGAAGTAATTTTCTTCCTCCACAAAAATCTATTGTGCTTCAGGATAAACATGATTTTTCTATCTCCGCTTTCCCCAACCCTTCTTCCAAAGAATTACACATCTCTTGTTCACTTCCTGAAAGTGGGAATGCCCGAATCGTTCTTTATACTATGCAAGGAAATATTATTCGGCAGGAGAATAATATATTCAATGCAGGTGAGCATCTTCTGAAATGGGATCTCTCTCTGGTCGCAAGCGGAAGTTATGTACTAGGCCTTCTAACTGAGAAGGAAAAGAAGTTTCACATCATTCAGATTGTGCATTAGCCAATTTCCATATTTTCTTTTCCGCTATAAATTGTTGTCCAGGGTTTAGCATATTTGAAGACTACTTCGTTAAGTGCTTTGATATTCTCAACTCCTCTGCCTTTGAGCCATGCTATGAGCGCATCTTTTCCTTGTGAGCCAAAAATGGCAACACCATCCTGCCACGTCGCTCTGCCGCAAAGAACGCCGCTGAAGTTCGAACCGCTCTGCCCCGCTAACTCAATAGTCTCGCGAAAGACATCATCGCTGACACCGGCAGATAAATAAATAAATGGTTTTGTCGCAGAATCGGATGCATCTTTGAAAAGCTTCATCGCTTCTTCTTTTGTATAAGCCGCCTCACTGCCGTTATAGGCTTTCGTACCCGATACATATTTCATATTCACCGGCACTTCGACTTTCAAAATATCAACTCCATATCTATCCTTCGAAAACTCCGTCATGTAGGCGGCTACATATTTCGGTTTTAACTTTGCGAACTCTAAACCTTTTTCATCGAAGTTATCATCATAAGCAAGCGGCTCAAGAAAGAACGGCACATCAAGCGCTTTGCATTCAGCGCCGATGCGTTCGATGAAAGCATGTTTGCGTACATTGATCTTTTTATCATCGAATGCATTATAGTAAAGCAAAATTTTAATTGCATTGGCACCTGCTTCAACAAGTCGGCGAACGCTCCACTCATCAAGCAGATCGGGCAAGCGGCCTTTTGTCGCAGCATCATAGCCTGTTTTTTCGTATGCAAGCAGAACACCTGTTCCGGGTGCACGATGGGCAAGTGTTGGCAAGCCATATTCAGGATCCATAAGGATAGCCGAAGCATAGGGAGTCAGAACTTCGGTCACACAAATTTTAAAATTGGTGAGATCATCATCCGTAGCATCATGTCCCATTGCTTTGCCGATAGATTTTTTCAGCGATCCGCGCTGATCCATTGCAGCGGCATTGATCACGCCTTTATCATTCGCACAGGCATTGATACCGTTAAATTTTCCTTTAGAGATTTTGTTTTTTGACATGAGAGAAATTCAGCTTTCTTACTATTAACGTTTACTTGCATGAAGCACAGTAAAACCGATTATATCGTCTCCGGCATAGCGGATAATGATATCATCGTCGGTGAGTTCGCTATCTGTAGCGTTTATTCCTTTACGAAAATTTATATACATCACATCTGCTTCTTTGTCTAAGGTCATCCATACAGCCAATTCCGGCGTTTGTTGTACCATGGGTAAAAGATGCAGATATTCGTGATAGTCCATTGTTACCATATTTGCTTTCTCCTTTCAAGAGAACGAATGCGACGCGTATAAAATGCAGTAATAATATAACCTTCCGGCGACATCTCTTTATAAACAACAATAATATACTTCTTGGGTTCTATCTCTCGTACAGCTAAGAACTCACCATCATGTCCTTCATAGATTTTCTCTGGTTTTTCAATAGTACGAAGAACTTCATTTTCTTGGTCAAA
>JANYLL010000316.1 GCA_025357895.1 Ignavibacteriota bacterium | reverse complement strand
GTCGGATTTTCGCGCGACGGAATAATCAAAGTTTCAAATATCTCTGTTGCAACTGTTTTTATCAATGATATGACGATAGTGCCTCAGAATTCCGTAACAGGGGAATTCCAGATCATTGTTCCTACCCCACCAGTTTATCATGTGGATTCCGGAGACAGCAGAACGATAATTTTAAGGTTTAAGCCCAGTTCCACAGGATTTCGGACGGCTGCACTTGATATCTTTACCGACGATGGAATTAAAGAGGTAGAACTTATCGGCGAAGGATCGACGATACAACCGGACATATTGTTGCAGCCACAATTTATTGATTTTGGTACCCTTGCTCCGGGAGAATTTAAGGATACAACGATTACTCTTATCGGCGGAGATAAAGATAGCGCTACTATTACGTGGATCAATGTAGCTAATGATAATGCTGCGATTTACTTTGATGTTTCACCGCTTAATCCTGCAACAGTATTTCCTTTGGGGGTTGCTAATGGTGATACCGTGAAATTAAATGTACGTTTTTCCGCTTTCAATTCCAGTGGAGTGCGAACCGGAAGGGCATTGATGGAGGGGGAAGTAAGCGGAGAAGTGTTGTGTGAATTTCGGGGATCTGTCGGCATACCGAATATGGTGTTCAGTCCTCAACTCCTTGATCTTGGGATAGTTCAGCAAGGATCAATAGTAGATACATTTATTAACATTGCAAGCATCGGTGAAACTTCAGTAAAATTACAGGAGGTTCTTCCGCCCGGATTACAATACTATTCAATTTCAAATGTTCCCTCGCTTCCATATCTCATATTGCCTAATGATTCATTGAAAATAGGTGTACATTTCTCTGCGGTCTTGCCCGGAGATTGGGAAGATGCCATCAATGCATTTTCAAAGAACGGCACAGCCTCGCGAATTAATAAATCTGCACTTATTAAAGCGATAGTAATTCCGCGTGCGCTCTCGAAAATTTCTCCACAGCCATTCATCGTTTCCTGTGCTATAGATTCCACCTATAGCAGAACTTTGACGATCAATGACACCGGTAGTTTCGCAATTTCAATAAGCGGCATAAATTGTAATGACCCGGATTTCTCTATTAGTTATCCATTCCCATTTCCTGATACCCTTACTATTGGCCGCAAACGGAACATTACTATCACATTCAAACCTAAATTAGGTTCGGTTGTGAATAATAAAACCTGTATTGTGAGGGTGTTAACAGGCGGGAGAACCATTTTATCCGATACTATCATTTTAGTAACGCAATCAGAAAGCGTCCAGCTGACAGCCGTACCGCTTACATCTATTAATACTGTTCATTATTCAAATACTGTTGGCATTGTTACGGTAAATGACCTAGCACGTTATCAGATCTCAACTCTCGAAATGGAATTAAGTGTTGATCCGCCGGATGTTGCTGAGATCGTCATGTCGAATGTGACATTAAATACGGCTATTTTACCGAATGCCGCATTAAAGATAACTTTCGACCAAACAACAAAAAAATATCTTGCGATCATTTCCTCTTCTTCGATTTTGTCTTCAAGTGTTAGTATTCCTTTTCTAAATATTCCTTTGAGATATTTTGTAGCAAAAGATTCTTCTGCTATCTTACGAATTACTGCGCGATCACCGGAAAAGGATGGCTGTGTAAATTTTTCCGAAGATAGTATTGCGGTAAAAAATTCCGATGGCTGCGGCGATATGCAATTGAGAAATTTCTTAAACAATATGCCTCTTCTCTCTGCAGTTGTAATTTCTCCAAATCCTTCGAAAGGTAAACTAGTAAGTGTCTCGTTTGCCAATGCAGATAACATTCTTCTTTCTTCTGAGATATTTGATATGACAGGCAAGATCATTGTTCGCAATTCCGCAAAATCTTTTAAAAGAGGAGAAAATATTTTGTCTATGAGTGTTGCTGATTTGCCTTCGGGGGAATATTCTCTGCATCTTATAGCACAAACTCCAGATGGTCACTCACAAGATGTTTTGGGTAAGATCCTTCTCTCACGATAATTGCCAGTGGACTTAGATTTACAAATTCGCACCGAATTGCGTAAAAAGGCACTTGCCGATCGGAATAGTATTTCCGAAGAAATGCGAATGGAATATTCCCAACGTATTCAAAAAAAAACAATTGATTTTCTCGATTCAATTTCCGCTAAATTTGTCCATTCCTATATCAGTTTCAACTCTGAGGTAGGCACACATGAAATACTCAATGATCTTATTAACCGTAAGATCAAAGTCGCTGTACCTATTACTATCGGTGATGCTAATAGTCAGCACATGATCCATTCTCGATTGGATAATCTTGAATTTCTACGTCCGGGAAAATTTGGTGTACCTGAACCGAATACAACCCATGAGATATCTATAGAAAAACTTGATGCGGTAATTATTCCGATGGTTGCCTTCGATGTATTTGGTATGCGCTTAGGTTATGGCAAAGGATTTTATGACAAATTTCTCTCACAAATCCCCACGAAAGTCAGGAAAATTGGACTCGCCTTTTCCATCCAACAAGTGGGTATGATCCCCAGGTTTTCCCACGATCAGCTAATAAATAATATAATCACTGAAGAATCAAATTTTATTTTAAAATAGCGGTACAATTTCAAATATATTGTTGTATATTTGAATTCGTTTTAAGATGTTTCTTGAATTTCCAAGTCTGAGGTTTTGCCCCTTCGACTCATTAGTTTGTAATTAGTTCAGGAAAATATGAAGCCCTCAAAAACTGATGGACGTAGTCCGGAGGGTTTATTTTACCGTATTTATTATCAACAAGAATGAAAAATATTTCTGTGTTCTTAACCGTCGTTCTACTAGGAGCATTTTTTTCATACACCGGATATGCTCAGCAGGCAGTAAAGCCAGCAGCATTGCGAACGATCAGTTATCAAGGTCAACTGCTTGATGCATCGAAGCTACCGGTTATGGGAAGTCATCGCGTCAGCGTTAGGCTCTATGATGCACCGATAGAAGGAAGTTTACTTCATGCTGAAACTTTTACATCTGATTTCGCCAACGGCATATTCAGCGTTATCATAGGCTCTCAGCAACCGATCGAAACGGCAATACGCTTCGATAAACAATATTGGGTTGGAGTCAGTATTGATGATGCAGCAGAACTATCACCACGCACCGAATTAACCTCTGTCCCTTATGCAATCCACGCCGATATTGCAAACTCATTAGCTAAAGGCGCAGCAGGCGCTGTTACTTCAATCAATGGCAGAAGTGGTGACTTCACAATAAAGGGGGGACCAGGGACTTTTGTTCAAGCAGATGGCAATACTATAACGATCAGTTCAATCCAATCCGGTTCGCTCGGGAATCAGCAAACTCAGCAAACATTTGTCAACTCTTTAACGGGCACAACAAATCAGATAACGGCTTCTTCATTAACGGGGAATGTAACTCTTTCACTTCCGCAAGATATTCATAATGCTGCTTCACCGAAGTTTGCCGGCATGTCGCTGACAAATTTCGCAACGGCAGGAATTGTTCATAATAATTCCTTAGGAGCGCTTTCAAATTCGCTCCTTGTAGATGCTGATGTATCTTCAGGCGCAGCAATCGCTGATACGAAACTTGCGACAATTTCTACAAGTGGTAAAGTTGCAAATTCTGCAACTTCGGCAAACTCGACAAATACTGCAAATAGCATTGTCCTTCGTGATGGATCAGGAAATTTTAGTGCCGGCACGATAACCGCTGGACTAAGCGGAAATGCGACTAACGTAAACGGTACGATTTCCGAAACGCATGGCGGAACAAATAATACTTCATATATCAAAGGTGATGTTCTTTATGCCTCAGCTTTGAATACACTTTCAAAACTTCCCATTGGTACGACGGGAAATATTCTGACTGTAGCAGCAGGAATACCTACATGGAGTGCTCCGGCAGTAACAGTTACTTCTGCGCAGGGGACTGCGAATAGGATTCTGGTTAACGGAGATCTACTTTCTCACACAGGGGCTGTAACGGTTTCTACTGTTCAGGATATTGGTACATCTTCAACTCCTTCGTTTGCAGGTTTATCACTTTCTGGAAAAGCCAGTTCGGCATCTACTCTTGTTTCCGATCCGGCAAATTGTCTTACGACAAAAAGCTATGTAGATAATACCACCGCTTCTGCGTGGAATATCAATGGCAATAGCGGCATAGTATCCGGTAACTTTATCGGAACCTCCGACGCATCGAATCTTTCTATAAGAACAAATGGAATAGAGCGTATGCAACTCACTTCAGATGGAAGTCTACTCCTCTCAGGAAACTCCGGCGCAGTTCCTGCGACTGGTGCTGGTACTCGTATGATGTGGATACCTTCTCTTGGCGCTTTCCGTACAGGGAAGGCAAGTGGCTCGGAATGGAATTCGGGCAGCGTTGGCAGCCAATCGGTTGCAATGGGCTATGGTACTTTAGCAAGCGGAGCACAATCGGTTGCGATGGGTTTCTTTACCTCTGCGTACGGCATGGGTTCCACAGCCATAGGTTCAGGGGCAGCATCTTATGTTGATGGAGCAACCGCTCTTGGAAATGGTGTACAGGCAGTAGGTTATAATTCTGTTGCAATGGGGGATAATACTACTGCATGGGGAGATGGTTCTACAGCACTCGGAAGCAATACAAATTCTTATGGAATATACTCTACTGCAATGGGGTATAATACAATGACAACGACAAATTACGGAACGTCAATGGGGAAAAATCTCACCGTCGGCTTATCAAGCTTCGGATTCAATGGCAGTACGACGAACACAACTGTTAATGTTTCGGCAATGAGCAATGTAGCGTACTTTGGTGATGTGGATATGATCATTGGTAACGACGATAACACCGAACGCTCTTTGCGATTTTACGGAAAGAATAGCGCTGCGACGCTTACCTCAAAATACACAGCTTTCAAAGCAGGTACGCAAGCGGCAAATATAACTTATACGCTACCCATATCGCAGGGAGGCACAGGAAGTGTACTTACCAATAATGGTTCGGGCACATTGAGTTGGGTTAGCCCCTCTATCACTGCTTATGGCACTGTATCTGCCGGCGCTGCAATTACGATTCCGGGAAATACTTCCGTCATAAAGATCAGCGCTGATGCCGATTCGACGGCAAATTCTATAACATTGCCAAGTGGTACGAACGGACAGATCATGTATATTTATAATAATGACTCTGAACCTACATCAGGCGATGCAGTGATAAATGCCGGCGCAACCGGCATATTCATATATGCAGATGGCTGGAGAAAAACAAATTGATTTTTTATTA
>JANYLL010000312.1 GCA_025357895.1 Ignavibacteriota bacterium | reverse complement strand
GAGAAATGATCTGAAATTGATCAGCTGATTTTGTATATTTGCTGAGCAATCCGTCATATTCTCCGCCATAGGTTATATCAGGATTATCAGGATTGGGCACGATATATCCTGCTTCACCTCCGGCAACTCCGTACCAATCGTGAATGCTGATGTCGCCGCCTGTCGTTCGCGAAGCCACACGCATTGAACCCCAATCCTGCTGCGCGCCATAGACATTGTACGGAAAATCATTATCCAGATTGACATGATAAAATTGCGAAGTCGGAAGCGCTTCTTTCGACCATGTTTTTGCTCCGTTAAAAGTTATTGCAGCACTACCATCATCACCGATAATAAAATTATTCGGATCGTCGGGATTGATCCACATATCATGGTTATCGCCATGCTCCTGTGGAATCTTCGTAAATGAACTTCCGCCATTGGTTGATTTCCAGAACTCGACATTCATCACATAGACAAGGTCTTGCTGCTTCGGATCTGCAAAGACCTGAGAAAAATACCATGGGCGCTGTGTAAGATTATTATTGGTATCGAGCTGCTGCCATTTTTTTCCGCCATCATCGGAGCGAAATAATCCGCCGTGTTCATTTTCGATCATGGCAAAAATCCGTTCGGGATTTGCCGGAGAAACCGAAACTATTATTTTACCGAGCAAACCTTTCGGCATTCCCGGATTATGCGAAAGCAAATTCCACGTCGTTCCGCCATCTGTGGATTTATATAATCCGCTCGATTCGCCGCCGGATGTTAGCGACCATGCCGTACGGTTTGCATGCCACATCGAGGCATAAAGAATACTCGGATTTGATGGATCTATCTTAATATCAATCGCTCCTGTCGAATCATCCTTGCTCAGGACTTGCTCCCATGAACTGCCGCCATTAGTTGTGCGATAGATTCCGCGCTCTTTATTTTTTCCGAAGACCTGACCGAGCACTGCGGCATACGCAATCTCAGGTTTCCAGGGATGAACAACAATTCGCGCAATGGAATAGGATTTATCAAGACCAAGATATTTCCATGATTTTCCGGCATCAGTGGATTTATACATACCGTCACCCATCGCAACGGTATTGCGGATCGCCGCTTCGCCCATGCCGACGTAAATAATATTCGGATCGCTTGGTGCGATGGCAAGTGCACCAACCGATGCGGAATGAAATGTGGAATCGGAGATCGGAAACCACGTGCTTCCGGCATCATCGGTTTTCCAAATACCTCCGCCGGTGGCACCCATATAATAGAGCGTCGGTTTGCCTTTAACACCGGAAACCGTGAGGCATCTTCCTCCGCGAAAAGGACCGATCGAGCGCCATTTCAAACCGCCGTACAATGAAGGCGAATATTTCAGCGGCGTTTCTTTTGCCTGGAGAGAGGATGCACTAAGTATAAGTATACAAACAAGATATGGGGATATATTTCTTAAAATCATAGCAACATAAGAATAATTACTTAGAAAAGTAAAATCCGTTTGGGGATTTTGGTTGTATAGCATTCTATTGAAAGGGTTTGTTCCCCATAATCCTCATCGTTCTGATTTTCCCCGGATACATTTAATCACTCTCATAATAAACAATGAAAACATTTATTTCATTAACGTCTGGGTTATGTTTACTTGCCGTAGTTTCTTGCGCTAAAAAGAGCGAAACTGATGCAACGAAGGTCGCAATGGATTCGAATAAAGTAATGGTCGATACGCTCAGGAAAACCGGAGCACCGGATTTTTCTTCTGAAGCAAAGTTTGCAGTCAAGACAGCTGATTATGGTATGTTTGAAGTGCAGCTCAGCCAACTTGCATTGAAAAATGCTTCTTCCAAAAGCGTGAAAGATTTTGCAAAAAATATGGTCAAAGAACATACGAATGCGAACAATCAACTGATGGCAATGGCATCAACGAAAAGCATCACCTTGCCGACAGCGTTAGGTGAGAGGAATCAGAAAGTCTACGACGATATGACGAAGAAAAGCGGCGCAGATTTTGACAAAGCTTACATTGATGAAATGGTAAGCGATCATAAAGATGCTGTCAGCGATTTTGAAGGAATGGCTAAAGACAGCAAAGATGCCGATGTGAAGGCATGGGCAGGAAAAATGCTCCCAACACTTATCCACCACATGGATATGGCAAAAGCTATCAAAGACAAGATGTAATTCGTTTCAGAATGACCTCTGTATGAGAAACCTCACGATCGAAGCCCGTGCGGTTTTTCATTTTAAAATAATTAATTTTGTATCTCGCTCTCGCC
>JANYLL010000303.1 GCA_025357895.1 Ignavibacteriota bacterium | reverse complement strand
CAAAAGCAATTGAAGCGGCGGTAAAACTCAGCGACCGTTATATCACTGATCGCTTTTTGCCGGACAAAGCAATTGATGTAATGGATGAAGCGGGCTCGCGTGTGCATTTAGCAAATGTGCATGCTCCTCAAAATGTCGAAGATCTTGAAAAGAAGATCGAAGATATTAAGGTGCAAAAAAATCTCGTTGTCAAGACGCAAAACTTCGAAGAGGCTGCAAGACTTCGTGATCTTGAAAAGAAATATCAGCAAGAACTCGAAGCAGCGATCAATGCTTGGGAAGAAGAGATCGGTACGCAAATATATGACGTTTCCGAAGATGATATCGCCGATGTCGTTGCAATGATGACAGGAATTCCTGTAAATAAAGTCGCTCAGAGCGAGAGCATCAAGCTCTTGAAGATGAGCGAGGCATTGCAAGGCGTAATCGTTGGCCAGGAAGAAGCGATCGATAAACTTACGAAAGCAATTCGCAGAACTCGCGCCGGACTTAAAGATCCTGCTCGCCCGATTGGAAGTTTTATTTTCTTAGGACCTACCGGTGTTGGAAAAACGGAGCTTGCAAAATCGCTTGCCCGCTATCTTTTTGAATCGGAAGATAATCTGATTCGCATTGATATGTCAGAGTATATGGAAAAATTCTCCGTATCGCGTCTTGTCGGTGCACCTCCGGGATATGTCGGCTACGAAGAAGGTGGTCAACTTACGGAAAAAGTACGTCGCAAACCATATTCTGTAGTGCTTCTTGATGAGATCGAAAAAGCGCATCCGGACGTCTTCAATATTTTATTGCAGGTATTGGATGACGGAACGCTGACCGATTCGCTTGGACGTAAAGTTGATTTCAAAAACACGATCATCATCATGACATCGAATGTCGGCACTCGCGACATTAAAAAGCAGCCGCGCATCGGCTTCGGGGAATCCGTCGGAGGTGATGAACATGATAAAATGAGAGGGCAGATCGATGAGTCAATGAAGAGACTCTTCAACCCGGAATTTTTGAATCGTGTCGATGAGACCATCGTATTCCGTTCACTTACGAAAGAAGATATTGTGCAGATCATTCAGATCTCGCTCAAAAAGCTTCTCTCAAGAGTCGAAGCAATGGGAGTTAAGGTGGAGCTATCACCGAAAGCGTTAGAGTTCGTTGCCGATAAAGGCTTCGACAAGCAATACGGTGCGCGCCCATTACGCAGAGCAATGCAGAAATATATTGAAGATCCGATCGCTGAAGAAATTCTCAAAGGCACGGTAAAAGACGGTTCCATCGTCAAGGTTGATGTTGCCGGCAATGATGCCGAGCTTCTCTTCCAGATCGAAACACTGGGCGAAACTTCAACCACAACGGTTCATCATGCAACAATTGAAGAAGTGATGAAAGAAGCTGGCATTACACATGCCGAGGATCTCGAAGAAGAGGGCAGCGATGCAGTAAGCGAGGAGAAAAAATAACTCTTATCCTTTACAAATTAAAAAGCCGCATATGATGAGTATGCGGCTTTTTTACTTTGAGAAATAGCGTTATTCTTTTTTTGTACAATAGATCATCATCCAAAATCCAGACCACGGCGCAAGCAAAGATTGATTAATTGCATTGAGAAACTTCGGATATTTACGACGGTAAGAATCACATATCGTAAAGTGCACGCCTCTAAATTTATGAAACATTTTTCTGGCGTCACTGCGAGAATAAGCTTTCCCTAAAGGATTACTTCCTCCATCGTAAACTCGAACCCAATCTTTATAACCATGCACTTTTCCTTTTAGTAATCCGCCTAAAAAAAACAGTGGTACTCCGATCCAGGTATGAAGCGAATGCTTATGATAGAGCATAATGACGATCTCACCACTCGGCTTTAGGACACGGTAAACTTCATCGATCGCTCGTTGTGTATCAGGGGTATGGTGAAGAACTCCAAAAGAATAAACAACATCGAATGTTGCATCTTCAAAAGGAAGATTTTCTGCGTCAGCTGAAAGAAATTCGCCTTGCAGACCTTCCATATTAAATCTTTGCTGAGCAAGGCGCGGTCCTTCTTCTGTAAGATCAATTCCGGTAACGATAGCTCCGTTTCGTGCGAATTGTAAACTATCTGTTCCTAAGCCACATCCGATCTCTAATAATTTTTTGCCGCGATAATTTTTAAA
The DNA here is from genome assembly GCA_025357895.1 of Ignavibacteriota bacterium. Taxonomy (GTDB): domain Bacteria; phylum Bacteroidota; class Ignavibacteria; order Palsa-1295; family Palsa-1295; genus PALSA-1296. The sequence goes on along the minus strand of JANYLL010000303.1, from coordinate 2,782 downwards.
GCCGCAAAGTTTTTCCATGAACGGCTGCGTAGCGTAACGAAAGCGCTCGACTTCATCGTAGAAAGCTTTTGTGCCGGGAGGCAGATCAGTAAATTGCGTTCCGCATGGCTGGGCATTCCAGTAATCATGTACTTCAGCTTTTAGCGCAGCGTCTTGTTGGGTTTGCATAAATCGTTGAAAATCTTTAAGACTAGTAGGTCAGACATTCCTGTCCAGCCACTCTGACAGATAAGAATGTCCGTCCTACTAACCATCCCATTATACTGCCATTACTTCTTTTTCTTTAGCAGCGACTAACCCGTCAATATCTTTTACTCTTTGATCGGTCTTTTTTTGGATGTCGTCTTCGCCGCGTTTACGCTCGTCTTCAGAGAAATGCTCCTCTTTCTCAGCTTTCTTCAAATGCTCCATTGCATCACGTCGCACATTGCGGATAGAAATTTTTGCTTCTTCACCAAGTTTCTTTACGATCTTGGTAATTTCTTTGCGCCGTTCTTCTGTCATTGGCGGCATTGGCACGCGGACAAATGTACCGTCAGACGAAGGATTCAAGCCAAGATTTGCATCGCGAATTGCCTTTTCTATCGCGCCACTCAAACCCCGGTCCCATGGTTGAATGGCAATTGAATGCGCATCAGGCACGGAAAGATTTGCAACTTGATTCAAAGTCATCATTGTGCCATAGGCATCAACTTTCACTGTATCCAAAAGCCCGGTAGAGGCACGTCCTGTGCGGATCTTGCTCAACTCATTATTGAAAGATTCCAGTGCCTTTGCCATGCGATGATCGCAATCAGTAATAATTTCTTTTGTAGTATTCATTTCGAGTCAAAATTAAAAAATCTAAATTCTTTGGTGTCATTGCGAGGAGTCGCATATCGGCGACGAAGCAATCCCCTAAAACATTATTATGAAGCTTCTTCATGAAACTTCTGGATTGCTTCGTCGGATTAACCTCCTCCTCGCAATGACACGACTACGGAATTACCTTCGAGCCTATTCCATCTTCTGTCAATACACGAACGAGATTGCCCTTCTGATTCATATCAAACACAATAATGGGAAGTTTATTCTCCTGACACATCGTGATGGCAGTCATATCCATAATGCGTAGTCCTTTAGATAGTACATCGGCATAAGTAATTTCAGGTATGCGGACTGCTTTTGGATTTTTTTCAGGATCGGAATCGTAAATACCATCAACTCTTGTACCTTTGAGAACTGCTTCTGCATCGATCTCCGAAGCACGAAGTGCGGCGGCAGTATCTGTGGTAAAATACGGATTGCCAGTTCCGCTTCCAAAAATCACGACTCTACCCTTTTCAAGATGGCGGATTGCTTTGCGGCGAATAAACGGTTCGGCAATTGCCGTCATCGTGATCGCCGACATAAGACGTGTGTACATTCCTTTTGCTTCAAGCGCATTTTGTAATGCGAGACAATTTATCATCGTCGCAAGCATTCCCATATAATCGCCCTGCACTTTCTGGACGCCATCCACACTCGATTTTACGCCGCGATAAATATTACCACCACCGACCACAACACCGACTTCACAGCCCAGATTATGTGCAGCGATAAGATCATCGGCAAATTGATTCACAACTTTAGGATCAATGCCGAACTCCTCTGTGCCCATGAGTGACTCACCTGAGAGTTTGAGAAGTACCCGTTTGTATTTTGGTGTTAGAGCCATAGTTAGGAATGCAAAGATACGGATGTACGAACTTCCTGCAAAAAAGCCCAGCACTTACGTGCCGGGCTAAGGAATGCCGCCCCGAAAAAAAAAGGGGTGAATTTTCTTAGCTCAGGACGTAAGTCCTGAGAATGCTTCTGGATAAAAAACTTATGCCTCAGCAACAGCAGATTCGTGCTGCCCTTCACCAAGCTGCATGCGGATGAAACCTGTAATTGTTACTCCCGCACCGGCTTCCTTCAAAAGGTCGGTTACCGTTTTAGCAGCGTCTTTAATGAAGCTTTGTTCAAGCAAGCAATTATCCTGATAGAACTTTTCAAGTTTTCCTTGTGCGATACGATCAATGAATTCTTCTTTTTTACCCTCATTACGCATCTGCGTTTTATATATCTCTATCTCTCTATTAACGGTATCGGCAGAAATACTTTCACGATTGAGTCCCATCGGATTCATTGCAGCAACTTGCATTGCAATATCACGCCCTAATGAATTTGCCTTTTCGCCGTCAACCCCTGTTAAGGCTACAAGAACTCCGAGCTTTGCGCCGGGATGGATATAACTTGCGACTGCTCCATTGCCGGAATCTAACATTTCAAAACGACGTGCTTCGATCTTCTCACCGATACGTCCTGTCTGAGCACCGACCTCTTCAGAGATCGTCGCACCGCTTGCAAGTTTTACGAGCAAAAATTCTTCACGAGAATTCGGACTTGCTGTGAGTGCTGCATTAGCAATATCCTGTGCAAATTGAACAAATGATTCATTGCGTGCAACGAAATCCGTTTCAGAATTTACTTCAGCGATTACCGCTTTCTTTCGGTCAGAAGAAGTGGCTGTAGCTATCACGCCTTCTTTTGCAACTCGGTCAGCACGCTTTGCCGCACTGGCTGCGCCTTTTTTGCGTAAAACATCAAGAGCCGCTTCTTCATTGCCGTTAGCTTCTTCGAGCGCTTTCTTACAATCTGCCATTCCTGCCCCGGTTCTATCGCGGAGTTTTTTTACTTGTTCTGCTGTAACTGCCATTGTCTTATTTCTATTTATTAAACTTTTAATTTGTGTCATTGCGAGGAGGGCTTTAGCCCGACG
>JANYLL010000280.1 GCA_025357895.1 Ignavibacteriota bacterium | reverse complement strand
CTGCAGAAGGAAATCTTGCGATAATTCCGATGAAGATGATAAGAGAAATTCCGTTTCCGATTCCGCGTTCAGTGATCTGTTCACCGAGCCACATCATAAACATTGTTCCGGCAGCAAGGCAGAAAACTGTACTAATGGTGAACAAAAGTGGACTGATTCCATCTGCCACAACACCACCCGGTAAGCTGCGCAAATGAACGGCAACACCGATTGCCTGCAATGAACCTACCACGAATGTTCCAACACGGGTAAGCTGCGTAATCTTTTTTCTGCCTTCTTCGCCTTCTTTTTGAAGTTTCTGAAAATATGGAACAACGCTTCCCATCAACTGAATGATGATCGACGTAGAAATATAGGGCATAATACCCAAAGCAAAAATAGCGGCATTCTTAAATGCACCGCCTACAAAAAGATCATATAATCCGAAAAGCGAATTAGCACCTCCGCTTCCTGCCTGACGTTCGAGTGCATGCACATCGATTCCGGGAAGAGTAATATGTGCTCCAAAACGAACAACAACCAGCAGCGCAATCGTATAGATAATGCGCTGACGGAGTTCATCGATCTTGAAGATATTCCGAAAACTATCTGTAAGTCTGCTCATGAGTTAGAAATCTAAAAATTATTAGAAACGACCTCTCTTATGCTTTGGCAATCGCTTCGATCTTACCACCGGCTTTTTCGATCTTTGCAGCAGCGCCTTTCGATACTTTATGTACCTGAAGCGTCATTGCAACGGAAACTTCGCCGTTTCCGAGAATCTTAACAGGTGAATGTCCGCCTTTTATCAACCCCGTAGCACGTAAAAGTGCTGGAGTGATCGCCTCACCTTTGGGCAGACGACCTGACTTTACCGATTCCTCAAGACGGGAAATATTTACTTCTTCGTATTCGATACGGAATGGAGACGTGAAACCGAATTTTGGCAAACGACGAACAAGAGGCATTTGACCGCCTTCAAATCCGAGTTTTCTTTTATTTCCGGAGCGTGATCCTGCACCATTGGAGCCGCGCGTTGAGGTTTTGCCGTGACCGGAGCCGATTCCGCGACCGACTCGTTTATTATTTTTTACTGCGCCCGGTGCCGGACGAGGATTAAGAATAAGTGCCATTATACTATTTGTTTACTAACGCGGAAAGCATTCGTAAATGCCACCCGCTCGCATGAAAAAAAATTAGGCGATCTCAGAGACTTCGACAAGGTGCTGAACCGTGCGAATCATACCACGTATTGCCGGAGTATCATTGTGCTCAACAACATAATTGGGTCTTCCGAGTCCAAGCGCTTTGATCGTAAGCTTATGGTTTCTGAGCGTATCGTTGATACTTTTTACTTGTTTGATACGGAGCTTCTTCATAAAATAATTTATCCGTTGAACACTTTTGAAAGTGAAATTCCTCTGCGTTCGGCAACTGTCGATGCATCGCTCAATGATTCGAGAGCAGCCATCGTTGCTTTTACTAAATTATGCGGATTCGATGAACCCTGAGATTTTGTAAGAATATCCTGCACGCCTGCAAGTTCAAGAACTGCACGAACGCCGCCGCCGGCAATAAGTCCCGTTCCAGGTGATGCGGGTTTCAAAAATACTTTTCCCGCACCGAATTTGCCATTAACAGTATGTGGAATTGTCCCCTTGCGAAGTGGCACTCCTTTTACATTACGTTTTGCATCTTCCGTCGCTTTCGTGACAGCATCTTGTACTTCATTCGATTTGCCCAAACCGATACCGACATGCCCGTTACCATCTCCGACAGCGACGATAGCATTGAAGCTAAAACGGCGTCCGCCTTTAACAACCTTAGCAACACGGTTAACCGCGACTAATTTGTCTTTCAGATTGAGTTCCGATGTACGAATTTTTGCCACTATGTTCTATTAAAAATAATTCTTAAAATTGTAATCCGCCTTCGCGTGCGCCGTCGGCAAGTGCCTTTACGCGTCCGTGATAAAGATACCCATTACGATCGAAAACAACAGATGTTATTCCCTTCTCTTTAGCAACGTCAGCAATTGCTTTGCCGGTTAATTTTGAAAGCTCAGTTTTTTTCGCCTTTGATTCAATGTTACGTGAACTCGAAGAAGCGATCGTAAATCCTTTCGAATCGTCAATAAGCTGCGCATAGATCGAACCATTGCTGCGGAAGACAACAAGACGCGGGCGCTCAGTTGTGCCGCGAACGATACGTTGAATCTGATGACGGCGGCGTGCCCGGCGTTCTGCTTTATCCTGTAAGTGTAACTTCGTTGCCATAATATTCCTTCTGAGCTAAAATTATTTACCTGCTGTCTTACCTGCTTTGCGGATGATGCGCTCATCGCTGTATTTCACGCCCTTGCCTTTATAAGGCTCCGGCGGACGAATAGAACGAATCTTCGCCGCAACTGCTCCTACAAGCTGCTTATCGATTCCTGTTACAGTGACTGTAGTCGGAGTCGGAATGTCAATAGTAATATCTTCCGGAGCTGCAAAGATCACCGGATGAGAAAAACCAAGATTGAACTGTACCCACTTGCCTTTTTTCTCAGCTTTATAACCAACGCCGATCATCTCAAGCTTCTTCGTGAATCCCTCTGATACACCAACTACCATATTATTGGTAAGGGCGCGAGTCAATCCGTGAATCGCACGGGTTTTCTTTTGTTCATCAGCGCGCAAAAAAATGATCTCGTCATTCTTGATCTCTGCCGAAATTCCTTCGGGCATAGAAGTCTGCAAAGTTCCTTTCGGTCCTTTGACGACTATTGCTCCGTCTTTTTGAGTAGCGCTCACACCTTTAGGAAGTGTGATAATTTTTTTTCCGATTCTTGACATAACTCTTCTTTCTTAAACTTTTTTTTACCAAATATGGCAGAGCACTTCACCGCCGACATTCATCTGGCGGGCCTGCTTATCGGTCATTACTCCATGAGGAGTCGAGATAATAGCAATACCAAGCCCTGCAAGAACACGCGGCGTAGCGCTTGCTTTGCTATAGCGGCGTAAACCCGGAGTTGAAATACGTTTCAATCCAATGATCGCCGGATTACCATTGCTATATTTCAGCGTGATGCGAAGATCACCCTGTTTGTCATTCTCGACACGTTCAACGCTTTCGATATAACCCTGCTCGCGAAGAATTTCGCTGATAGCAAATTTAAGATTCGATGCAGGTACAATGACATATTTATGCCGTGCCTTCAACGCATTACGTAACCGAGTAAGAAAATCTCCGATAGTATCCATATTTCCTATAAACCTTCCTTTACAATCGTTTGCACTTTAGCAGTATTGCTACAGTATTTATTTTACCAGCTCGACTTGCGAATGCCTGGGATCTTTCCATCCAATGCGAGTTCGCGGAAACACATACGGCATAATCCGAACTTACGGTAGAATGCTCTTGCTCTGCCGCATCGCGAACAACGGTTGTATTTCCGTGTCGAGAATTTCGGCTCCATTTTCTGTTTAACTCTTAATGCTAATCGTGCCACTATTTTTGTAGAAGAATAATGAAAAAAAATTATTGAGCTGCTGCTTCGCCTACACGCTTACGGAAAGGCATTCCAAATGCTTTAAGCAATTCGTACGCCTCTTCATCCGATGTTGCGCTCGTGACAAATGTTATATCCATACCGGTGATACGCGATACCTTATCGACATCGATCTCCGGAAAAATTATCTGTTCTTTTAGGCCAAGCGTATAATTACCGCGTCCATCAAATGACTTATCCGGAACTCCGCGGAAATCACGGATGCGAGGAATAGCAGTAGACATCAAGCGATCTAAAAATTCGTACATTTTTGCACGTCTCAATGTCACCTTACATCCTATCGCTTGGTTCTCGCGAAGTTTGAAATTCGAGATCGACTTCGTTGACTTCGTTATTGAAACTTTCTGTCCAACGATAGCCTCGAGATCACGAACAGCCGCCTCTAAAAGTTTTGGATCGCTTGCAGCTCCCCCAACACCAATATTGATCGCAATTTTATTAATGCATGGCACGCGATTGATGTTATCGTAATTGAAACGCTTCATCATTGCCGGAATTACTTCCTTCTGAAATTTTTGCTGCAAACGAGCAGGTACAACAGGAAGCGCTTCACCGCTTGACTGCTTCTCCTCTTTGCCTTTACTTTCCCCTTTCGGAGCTTTTGTCTTTTCCTTTGCCATTGTTTTATTTCTTCAATAAATGACGATTTTTGCCGTCATCTCAAATTTATGCTATTACGTCGCCGGATTTCTTCGCGTAACGCTCGTAGCGCGTTTTGCCATCTTTGGTTTCGATCACGTTTCGGCCGATACGTGTGCGCTCACCTGATTTCGGATCAATGAGCATAACGTTCGATACATGGACAGGAAATTCACGCTCATCAATACCACCCTGCTGGTTGCGTTGACTTGGGCGCTCATGACGCTTCATTTTATTGACGCCTTCAACGAGCACACGATTCTTTTCCTCAAATACCTTCAGCACTTTACCGCGAACTCCGCGAGATTTGCCGGTTATGACTTCTACTGTATCGTTTTTCTTGATCTTCATAAACTTTTTCTTTGCTTCGAATTTTAGATAACTTCAGGAGCAAGTGAGACGATCTTCATATACTGACGCTCGCGAAGTTCGCGGGCAACAGGTCCGAAGATACGCGTTCCACGCGGTTCGCCTTGAGCGTTCAAAAGTACTACGGCATTCTCATCGAAACGAATATAGCTTCCGTCGCGGCGGCGTGATTCTTTTTTCGTGCGAACAATGACGGCTTTGGAAACTTCACCTTTTTTTACCTGGCCGTTTGGTATTGCAGCTTTAACACTGACAACAACAACATCGCCAAGTCCGGCATAGCGGCGTTCATGTCCGCCGAGAATACGGATACATCTGACGCGCTTGGCGCCTGAATTATCCGCAACCATTAAATTTGATTCTTCCTGTATCATTGTCTTGCCTTAAATAACTTTATACGTTTCGATAATTATTTTGCGCGCTCGAGCACTTCAACCACTCTCCAGCGTTTCGTTTTCGAAAGTGGGCGGGTTTCCATAATGCGAACGGTATCACCGACCTTGGCATTATCATTCTCGTTATGCGCAATGAACTTCGTCGTTTTCTTAAAATATTTTTTGTAAAGCGGATGCGCTACTTTACGTTCGTTTTCAACAACGACCGTCAATTGCATCTTATCGCTCGTCACCTTGCCGATACGCTCTTTACGGCGTCCGCGGCTGAGAGTCTTCGCTGTATCCACTGTCTCGGTAGAATCTGTCATCGTTGCTATAATAGCGAATAAATGTTATTTCGTTGTTGCAATCTCACGTTCATGCAAGACGGTTTTAATACGCGCAATATCTCTTTTCAGAGTTCTGATCTGTGCGCTATTCTCCAAATGTCCTGTTACTTTTTGAAAACTAAGCGCAGTCAAACGAGAAATATTCTCGGCGATCTGGCGCTTTAATTCTCCATCTTCACGTCCGCGAAGATCAGATGCATGTGTACTTTTCATAATTCTTTATTAGCTTATTCGATATGATCCGGACGTGTTACCATCTTCGTCATTAAAGGAAGCTTATGCGAACTAAGGCGCATCGCTTCTTCAGCAAGTGTTTTAGAAATTCCGCCAATCTCGAACATTACAGTCCCCGGCTTCACAGGAGCTACCCAATATTCGGGTACGCCTTTTCCAGATCCCATACGTGTTTCAGCAGGTTTTTTCGTAATTGGTTTTGACGGAAAAATACGAATCCAAATTTTTCCATCGCGCTTCATAGTACGGCTGAGCGTTACACGAACAGCTTCGATCTGTCGCGCAGTGATCCATCCGCCTTCAAGCGCTTTTAAGCCGAAGCTTCCAAATGCAACCTGAGCTCCGCGTGTCGCATGACCGCGAACTCTGCCTTTTTGCATCTTGCGATATTTTACCCTCTTTGGTAAAAGCATTGTTGTATATTACTCTCTTAAAATTTATTCTGCTGATCCCTGGTCACCGCGATCTCCGCCGCGTCTTTCACCACCACCGCCGGCACTACGTCCGCGTCCGCCTCTACGACGACGACGCTCTCCGCCAGCTGCGGAAACGATAGGTCTGCGATCACGATCCTCTGCTCCGTTAACAGCAATATTTGCCGATATCTGAAGCGGAGTTTCGCCGGTGATGTCACCATGACATACCCAAACTTTTATTCCGATAGCGCCATAGATCGTCTGCGCTCTTCCTTTTGCAAAATCTATATCGGCTCGTAGAGTATGAAGAGGAATACGTCCGTCTTTATACTGTTCAGTACGTGCAATTTCAGCGCCGCCTAAACGACCCGCGCACATGATACGAATACCTTCGGCTCCGGAGCGCATAGCAGTTGAAACTGCCATCTTCATTGCGCGTCGGAATGCGATACGACCTTCAAGCTGTTGAGCGATCTGATCAGCAATAAGCTGCGCATCGGTCTCAGGGCGTTTTACTTCGTTAATAAGGATCTTGACTTCCTTACCTTTAGTGACATTCTTTAACTCTTCTTCAAGCTGCGAGATCTCTTTACCGCTTTTGCCGATAACGACACCTGGGCGCGAAGTGTGGATCGTAAGAACGACGCGCTTTGTGGTGCGATCAATCGTAAGCTTCGAAATTCCGGCGCGCTTTAATCTGCCTTTGACGTAAGAGCGAATAAGATTATCCTCTTCGAGCTTCTGCGCGAAATTCTTATCGTCATACCAACGCGCATCCCATGGGCGCGTTACAGCAAGCCTGAATCCTATAGGGTTAGTTTTTTGTCCCAAGGTACTTGAAGTTAAAATTTAAAGAATTACACATATCGTTGTTATTAAAATTTTATGCTGCTACTTCCGTCTTCTTAGAAGTTTTTTTCTTTGCAGTTTTCTTTGGTCCATTCTCTTTTGGAAAAGGAACCGGGCCGTCACTAGCAATTGCTTTTTTCTCTGCTCTTGTCTTTACTTCAGATTTTTTTCCGCCGGGCAGTTTGTCGCTCACAAAAATAGTTAAGTGATTCGAACGCTTTCTGACTCTAAATGCGCGCCCCATCGGAGCAGGCATAATGCGCTTAAGCATTGGCCCCCCATCAGCATAGCATTCACTGATAAAAAGATCTTCGACATCTATTCCGCGATTATCATCTTTCAATTGAAAGTTTGAAACCGCACTGCGAAGCGTCTGCTCAGCAACAAGAGATGCCTTGTTCGTCATAAAATGAAGAGTTGCAAGCGCCTCAGGCACTTTCTTCCCTCTGATATGATCGAGCACCAGTCTCATTTTGACCGGAGAGCTTTGAATGTTCTTCTTTTTTGCTACTGCTTGAGCCATTGTCGTTCGTTATAAACTTTTTTATTTCGATTAACCAGAAGCCTTTTCGGATTTTACTCCTGAGTGTCCTCTGAAGGTACGGGTTGGAGAAAACTCTCCGAGCTTATGCCCTACCATATTTTCAGTCACATAGACAGGGATAAACTTATTTCCGTTATGTACTGTGAATGTATGCCCGACAAATTCCGGTGGAATCGTACAGTCTCTTGCCCATGTCTTAACCACTTTTTTCTGACGGCCTTCATTTAAAACTTCTACTTTTTTCAGAAGCTTTTCGTCAATATATGGTCCTTTTTTTAACGATCGTGACATACTTTAATTATTTCGTGCGACGTTTAATGATAAACTTTGTAGATGCGTTCTTACCCTTACGAGTACGGTATCCTTTTGCAAGAGTACCCCATGGCGATTTCGGGTGCTTTCTTCCTCCGCCGGATTTTGATTTTCCTTCGCCTCCGCCCATCGGATGGTCAACAGGATTCATAGCCATACCACGGGTCTGTGGACGAATGCCAAGCCAGCGTGAACGTCCGGCCTTACCCCAGCTAATATTGAAATGATCGGCATTACCGATCGTCCCAATAGTTGCAACGCATTCGATAGGCACTTTGCGCGTTTCACCTGAAGGAAGCTTCAGAGTTGCGAAGTCACCTTCTTTAGCCATGACCTGGCAGGAATTGCCTGCTGATCGCGCGATCTGACCGCCGCGTCCCGGTCTCAATTCAACATTGTGAATGAACGTACCAAGAGGCACATTCCTCAGCGGCATAGAATTTCCGATTACAATATCAGAATCTGCTCCGCTTGTCACTGTTGCTCCGACAAAAAGTCCTTCAGGAGCAAGAATATAACGCTTTTCACCATCAGCGTAATGGAGCAAAGCAATGCGGCAGTTGCGGTTCGGATCGTATTCGATTGTCGCTACTTTCGCAGGAATGGTTAACTTATTGCGCTTAAAATCTATGATGCGGTACATGCGCTTATGTCCGCCTCCGCGATGGCGCGAAGTGATGCGTCCGGTATTACCTCGTCCGCCAGATTTCGAGAGTTTAGCTAAAAGCGATTTCTCCGGAGTTGTACTCGTGATCTCATCGAATGTTGAGATCGAGTAGTATCTGGTCGCTGCTGTTCTCGGTTTTAATTGTCTGATTGCCATTTTTTTGTTTTTTATTCGATTTATCGCCTCGAAATCGGGCTTAAGTTGTCGTTTTATAAACGACTAAAATTACATTTCAGCTTTTTCTTTTGCTGCCATCGGTGTAAAAAGATCGATCCTAAAGCCAGGCATCAATGTGACGACTGCTTTCTTGCGGCGGCTCTTCGTTCCGCGCAGAACACCTTTACGTGTAAATTGCGATTTACGGCGCAGGGGCATCCACAATGTCCTGACCTGCGAAACCTTCACTTCAAATTGTGTTTCGATAGCTGCTCCGATTTGAATCTTATTTGCTTCTGGCGCTACTTCAAAAGTATAGACACCCTTCTCTCCGAGAAGCGTTGCCTTTTCTGTAAGAAGTGGTCTGCGTAAAATTGCCTGTATCATTGCTGTTTTCTATCCTGTTGTAATGATTACATATTGAGAGCAATGTGCTCAACCTCTGTTGGCTGCTTTCCGCCTTTGAATCCCTGCTCGATAACAGGAATTGCAGATTGCTCAACGATCAGAACGCGGTTCTTCCAAATGTCGTACATTGAAGCTTTATCTGCTTCGAACACAGTAAGAGAAGAAATATTACGTCCGCTTCTATAAATATTTTCATCATGTGCAGTCGTTAAAAGAAGCGACTGTTTACCTTTAAGACCGAGCGAATTAAGCAGATCCTGCATCTTCTTCGTCTTGATCTCATTCCATGAAAAATCTTCTACGACATAGAATGCATCAGCTTTAACCTTCTGCGAAAGTGCACTCTTACGCGCAAGCTGCTTTACCTTCTTAGGTAAAGTCATCGTATACTTATGGGGCTTTGGTCCGTGCATCGTACCACCACCCGGATGAAGCGGGCTTTTAATATCTCCCTGACGAGCGCGCCCGGTTCCTTTTTGACGGAAAAGCTTTCTTGTGGAGCCAGCTACTTCGCTACGCCCTTTTGTCGAATGCGTACCCGAGCGGCGATTTGCAAGTGTGGCTTTTATGGCTAACCACATTGCATGCTCATGCGGTTCGATTCCGAAGATCGACTCATCAACGGTAATTGATTTACCGGTCTTGGCTCCGCTTATATTATAAACTTCTAATTTCATATTCTTTTCGTCTTAGAGATATTCTCTTGTCTTATCCTTTAACGACTTTTACAAGTTGATTCTTCGCTCCGGCTATTGATCCTTTTACAAGGATAAGATGCTGTTCCGGTATAATGCGCAAGATTTTTAAGTTGCGGGTAGTAATCTGCTCACCGCCCATGCGTCCGCCCATTCTCTGTCCTTTGAAAACGCGAGAAGGATAGCTTGACGACCCGATAGACCCCGGAGCACGTTGACGATCTGATTGTCCGTGCGTTGCCTGCCCGACACCACCAAAGTGATGGCGTTTAACTACACCCTGAAAACCGCGTCCCTTTGAAGTGCCAACTACGTGAATAGTATCACCTTCGTGAAAGACATCAGACGCAGTGATTTCGGCACCAGCTTCAAGTGACTTAAACTTTTCGTCATCAAAAGAACGAATTTCTTTGATATAACGAAGCGCCAAGGTTCCGGCTTTTTCGAAATGTCCTTTAGCCGGCTCATTTGCTTTGCGCTCAGCTTTTTCTTCGAAGCCGATCTGCAATGCATTGTAGCCGTCTATTTCTTTCGTCTTTTTTTGCGTTACGTAGTTTGGTCCAAGGAGAATGACGGTAACAGGGACATACTGTCCCTCTTCGTCGAACACCCCTGTCATTCCTACTTTTTTTCCTAAAAGTGCGCTCATTGTATTTATTTCTGACGCAAATTACTGCCGGCAAGCGGCGAAACTTTATTTATATTCGTCTGTCGTCGATGGTCGTTCGTCAATCGGTAAAGAACATGATGGCCTCATTACCTGCGACGATGTTAGACTTTGATCTCAACTTCCACACCTGCCGGAAGCTCAAGCTTCATGAGCGAATCAACAGTGCGGCTATTGGAGTTAAGAATATCAATCAAGCGCTTATGCGCACGAAGCTCAAACTGCTCACGACTCTTTTTATCTACGTGAGGTGAGCGGTTAACAGTATAGATCGATTTCTTCGTCGGAAGAGGAATCGGTCCTGAAACCACACATCCGGTCGGCTTTACGGTACGGATGATCTTTTCGGCTGACTTATCGATCAGGTTATGATCGTAAGACTTAAGTTTTATGCGAATCTTTTGCATGTAAAACTACGCTTGTATGATATTGATTGAGAATGAACAAAGAAAAAGGGCGCTTGTTATGACAAACGCCCCATTCTAATTATTTTGTGATCTTATCGACAACTCCGGCACCTACCGTACGACCACCCTCACGGATAGCAAAACGGAGACCCTCTTCCATGGCGATCGGAGTAATTAGCTCGATCGACATTTCGATGTTATCGCCAGGCATAACCATGTCAACACCTGTTGGCAAGGTCGCAACACCTGTTACGTCCGTTGTGCGGAAGTAGAACTGCGGACGGTATCCGTTGAAGAACGGTGTATGTCTGCCGCCCTCGTCTTTCGAGAGAACGTATACTTTTGCACTGAAATTTGTATGCGGTGTAATCGAACCCGGCTTTGCAACAACCTGTCCGCGCTCGAGATCGGTCTTTTCAACGCCACGAAGGAGGATACCGACGTTATCGCCCGCCAAACCTTCGTCGAGCTCCTTGCGGAACATTTCAATACCGGTAACAACAGTCTTTTTGTGCTGACCGAGACCGATGACTTCAACTTCTTCACCTACGCGAACCTTACCGCGCTCAATACGCCCGGTACCTACTGTTCCACGACCTGTGATTGAGAAAACGTCTTCGATTGACATCAAGAACGGCTTATCAATATCACGCGTAGGAGTAGGAATATAGGTATCAACTGCATCCATTAGCTCATAGATACACTTTAAGCGTGGATCATCAAGAGCTGAAGCAGGATCGGATCCCGCATTCAAAGCCTGAAGAGCTGAACCGCGAATGATCGGAATATCGTCGCCTGGGAATTCATATTTCGTAAGAAGTTCACGAAGCTCGAGTTCTACAAGTTCAAGAAGTTCAGGATCAGCGATATCGCATTTATTCAAGAATACGACGATCTTAGGCACGCCAACCTGACGAGCAAGAAGGATATGCTCACGAGTCTGCGGCATCGGTCCGTCAGTTGCTGCACAGACGAGGATAGCGCCGTCCATCTGAGCCGCACCGGTGATCATGTTCTTTACATAATCAGCGTGGCCTGGGCAATCAACGTGAGCGTAGTGACGTGCTTTCGTCTCATACTCAACGTGGGCAGTTGCGATCGTGATTCCACGTGCCTTTTCTTCGGGAGCGTTATCGATCGAATCGAATGAACGAACCTCTCCGTTACCATTTTGCTTCGCCATTGCCATAGTGATAGCAGCTGTAAGAGTCGTCTTGCCATGATCAACGTGACCGATCGTGCCAACGTTAACGTGCGGTTTGGAACGATCAAATTTTGCTTTTGCCATTGTCGTCTAAAGAATTATGATTGGTTTATAAAAACATTTACTACAAGAGAAACTCATAGATTTCTCTTGCACTGTATAAAACGTAAAATTTTTGTGTCTTTGAAACAATGCCCCTGTCATAGGGATATTGCTTGATATTTCGCTTGCCGTGCGCTCGGAGTGAATTTGCTTTCGCAAGTTCACGAACACGTTTTCGAGGAAATCCCCAAGTCGTTTGTTCGTACGCCGTATTTGGCTGGCAGAGGCGAAGATTCGCACAAAGAACATACCCCTTTTCAGGGAGCGCGGTATAAACGGGAAGTTTTACAAAAGAGTTTCCCACAACTTATTTTTTTGGATTAAATTTTTAAAATTGCTCTTGTGTCGTATTTTCGTATAATATCATACAAATTGAATGTCATATTCTACGATCCGCAGGCAAGATCTGACTGTTCTGTTAAGAAATATCCTCAAATGGACTGTAGTAGTATGCTCTTTATTTGCCATAAGCCACTGGCTATATCTTGGGGGGAGACGTTTTATCTATCCTTACGAAGTCAGTTGGATGGAAGGGTCTATGCTCGAGCAAATTTTACGTGTCCTGCAAGGTAAAAGCCTATATGCTGTTCCGAGTATAGAATACGTTCCGTGGCTTTATCAACCCTTTTACTATTTCATCGCAGCTGGAATTGCTAAAGTAATAGGATTATCATTTGTTACTGCCAGGGCTATTTCGGTCATTTCAACTATTGCTTCAGGAAGTATAATTGGATATATTGTCCACAAAGAGACAGGGAAAAACAAACTATTAGCGCTATTAGGAGTAGGTCTATTTTTTGCCGCCCACGGCAAAGTAGGATATACTTATGAAACTGCCAGGGTTGATTCGCTTTTTCTTGCTTTGCTTTTAGCTGGAAGTGCGGTGACGATTTATGCAAAACATATAAGCATTATAATTATAGGAGCCTTTATCCTCGCACTTTCGTATTTTACGAAACAATCTGCAATGCTTTTTCTACCGGGTATTTTTCTTTTCCTTTTTTTTAAACGCAGAAAAGATTCACTATTTTTTTTTCTTTCAATTGTTATTTTTATTCTCGGAGGAATATTTCTTCTTCATCTGACAACAGGCGGCTGGTACGAGTATTATACCCTTGGAATCCCGGC
>JANYLL010000278.1 GCA_025357895.1 Ignavibacteriota bacterium | reverse complement strand
TTGTAGAGTATAAAGATGCGCTCGGATATAATTTTATGAAGCAGGATTCGACTATTAATAATTTTCGTGCACAGGTAGTCTTCACATGGTTAGAACTTGCTCATCAAATTGGCAATGCATCTCAAAGAGACTCTCTGATTGGTGAGCTGACAAAAAATTATGGAGAAACAATGTTCGCGCAACAAGCCTCGAAGGAATTCGCAGGTATAAGTGGTAAGGATTCTCCCGGAGAAATTGCATATCGGAGTGCATACTCATCACTAAAATCTTCAGGTATAGATAATTTACGAAATGCATTCCTTTCCATTGCAGCCGATCACAAACATGAAGATGTTGCTGCCCGCTCGCTCTATACTCTCGGAGTTGCTTATGAAGACAAGGGAAGATTCGATAGTGCTGTGGTTTTTTATCGTCGGGTAATGCTGGAGTATCCTTTCTCAAAATATGCTGAGTATCTTAAGCCGAAGATGCTCTACGCTTTACAGGAAAGGAAAAACTCACCAAAAGCTACTCAATTGGCTCTGCCACAGGTTGTTACAAACCCGAATGTAAAAGTCATACAGGACTCTGTAAATAATGCTCCGAATACTCGCATCCCAACAACGCGGGATACAAGTCTTCAAAAAGCTCCGCAAAAAAATACACCGCCAAAAAAGAAAAACTAAGGGCAAGTAGATATTATAATGCAAGACACCATTCGATCACAGATCCAAAGATCCAAAGTTCTTGGTAGAAGAGAAATTGCTCGAGGTCTTGTTGTTCTCAAATTTCAGAATTCTTTTGTTGCTGAGAAAGCAGCTCCCGGACAATTTGTGAATGTTCTTCCAAAAATCGATTTTTCTGATCCGTTCCTTCGTCGCCCGTTTAGTGTATATAATACTAGCGGAGATTCTGCAGAGATCATTATACAAGATCATGGCAGGGGTACTGCAATTCTTGCCGCTACAGGAATTGGGGAGCACCTTGACATTTTGGGACCACTTGGCAATCCATGGAAATATAACGAGACTACTTTTGAAACGGCAATCCTTGTTATCGGAGGGGCAGGGGTAGCGTCTATGCCCTTGCTCGCCAAACAACTTGAGAAAGATAATAAATTGTATGCTGTATATTACGGAGCACGGAATAAATCGTTGTTTGCAGACGAGTATTTACGTAAGATTGAATACTCAACTGACGATGGCTCTAAGGGTTTTCATGGGTCCGTGATAGAAAATGTAAGAAAAGATTTGAATGTCGGAAAATACTCAAAACCAAAAATCTTTGTCTGCGGACCAACAGGAATGATGCGTTCTGCAATTTTACTTGCAAATGAATTCCGGATTCCGTGCGAAGTTAGTTTAGAAACGGAAATGGCATGTGGGATAGGTATTTGTCAGGGCTGCCCGGTTGAGACAAGTATTGGTGAAGCAGAATCAACCGGAAGAAAATTTCATCTTGTCTGCACTCAGGGACCTTCATTTGCTAAGGAGCAGATTGTCCTATGAGAGAAATTAACATGGGGGTTTCCATTGGCGGAGTTGAATTTCAGAATCCGATTCTTGTTGCAAGCGGCACGTATGGCTATGGCTCTGAGGCGAAAGATTACTGCGATATCTCAGGACTTGGCGGCATTGTAACTAAATCTGTGAGTTGGAAACCACGACCTGGTAATTACCCGCGCCGTATTGTTGAAACTGCGTCCGGAATGCTTAACTCGATCGGCTTAGCGAATGTCGGCGTTCATGCTTTTGTGGATGAAAAACTACCCTATCTCGAAAACTTCAATACAAAGATCATTGCAAATATTGCTGCATCAAGCACTGAAGAATATTGTAATGTTTTAAGACATATTGAAGAAAATGCTTCAAAAAATCTTGTGGGTTATGAAATAAACGTGAGCTGCCCAAATGTAAAAGATGGGGGACTTTCATTCGGAACAAACGTCGCTCGTGTTGAAGAATTAACAAAAGCATTACGCCCTCTTACAAAAAAGCTACTGATCATCAAACTTACTCCGAATGTCACAAGCGTTGCGCCGTTTGCTGCTGCCTGCGAAGCTTCAGGAGCCGATGCGATCAGCCTGATCAACACCGTCCTCGGAATGTCTGTTGATATTCATACTCGCATGCCCCGTATCTCTACTGTTACCGGAGGCTTATCAGGTCCTGCAATTAAACCCATAGCCCTTGCGAAAGTTTATGAAGCGAGAAAGGCATGTACCATTCCGATCATTGGTATTGGAGGTATAACCTCTGCTTCCGATGTTATGGAATTTCTTATCGTTGGCGCATCGCTCGTCCAGATCGGAACGGCTAATTTTATTAATCCGAATATCGGAAATCAAATATTTTCTGAACTCCGAAATTTACTTATCGATAAAGGAATTGTAAACATACAAGATGTCGTTGCAACTCTTAAGGTCGCAGATCAGATGAAGGCTTTAGGTTGGTAGTATCACTCTCGTTATTCTGAGCGCAGCAAAGGAATATCAAGTTTTAGATCATTCATACGTAAGATCCTTCGTTCGACTTCGTACTCTTAGATTACAGGAATATATTTATGATGCTACATTTGCAAAATAGAAAAAGAACATTTATCTCCCTAGGGCTGATATGTATCATTTTTCTTCTCCTTCTCATCGTCGGCAAACAGTTTTCATTACCTTCCTCATGTGCTGCATTGCCGAATGATTCCGTCATTGACTGGCATCGTAATATTACTGCACTTAACGTGCCGGCTGAGGAATACCTTTTCGAAAAAAAAATACCGCTTGAAAATTGGGAAGTACACGAACGTTTTGATCGAGAATTCTACTATAATTATTCGAATTCCGATCAGCTCCTGCTATGGTACAAACGCTTGAAACGGTGGGAGCCTATGATAGATTCGATGATTGATGCCGCCGGTCTATCGCGAGATTTTAAATACTTGATAGTTGCAGAAAGCGGCGTACGGAATGTCTTGTCATCTGCAAGGGCAAATGGTTTCTGGCAATTTACAGCGCCGACTGCTCAGCAATGGGGTTTGAGGATCGATCAATATGTTGATGACCGTCTTGACCCAATTCTTTCAACTCAGGCAGCGATTCGTTATCTATTAAAACTTAAGGCTCAATTTAATGGAGATTGTTTTCTTGTAGCTGCTGCATATAATATGGGAGAGTCAGGACTTCAGGAGGCACTGGATTTTCAGAAACAATCCGGCTATTGGAATTTGTACGTAAACGAAGAAACAATGCGATACCCACTTCGTATCGCAGTAATAAAGGAATTTCTTGAGCATGGACAAAAGTATGGCTTTCATTTCGAAAAGATGATCCCTTATAAAATGCATGCGCTTAAAGTTATGACTTTGCAAGGACCAATTTCAAGTATTTCCGATTGGTCAATAAAGGAGGGGTTTACTTACAAAGATTTTAAGATCTTCAACCCCCGATTTATTGCCCGAAATATTCCTGCAGGAAGTTATGAGATACGTTTGCCCGCAAACGATGAGGAGAGAACTACCGTACGATAAACTGTGCAGAACGAACTCCACGTATCTCCTGAATGTTGCTTGTATAGAATGTGCTTAGAAAAAAAATATGAAATTATCATTTTACAACCCGAAACGTCTTGCCTTTCTTGGAATGGTTCTTGTGCTATCAAGCTCTCTGCTTGGCGCTCGAATTGAAAAAGCATTCTCCGTTGATAATACAATGGAAGAAATGCAAAAATATTCGGACGTACTAAGTTTGGTGCAAAAGAATTATGTAGATAAGGTCAACATCACCGAATTGAATGAAGCCGCAATTATCGGCTTGCTTTCAAAGCTGGATCCTCATTCGGTTTATATGCCGCCGAAAAATGTTAAACAATCAGCTGAAGAATTTCAGGGAAATTTTGAAGGAATCGGCGTTCGATTCAATCTGACCAGCACAAAGGATACCGTATACATCGATGAGGTTATTCCCAGCGGACCAAGTGATAAAGTTGGAATTATCGCCGGCGATAAAATATATGCTATTGACGGAAAAAAATTAACCGGTTTTACTGAGGATTCAGTGGTAAAGCATCTTCGCGGTTCAAAAGGGACTAAGGTAAATGTTACGATCGCGCGTTCCGGAATGCCGATGGAATCCGGAGGACCGAAACCCCTTAGCTTTGAGATCACCCGGGATGTGATTCCGTTAAATAGCGTACTTGCTCATTTTATGGTTGGTGAAAACACTGGATATATAGAACTCAGTCGTTTTATTCAGACATCCCATGCTGAAATGATCTCAGCCCTTGAAGAATTAAAAGGTCAGGGAATGCAAAAACTTATTCTTGATCTTCGTGATAATCCGGGTGGTTATCTCGAGCAAGCTGTTCAGATAGCTGACGAATTTATTGGAGGTACAAAGACGATCGTTTATACGAAAGGCAGAGTTTCCGGTTTTGATGACATCGATGTTTCGCATCCCGGGCAGGCTTATGAAAAAATGCCCTTTGTTGTTCTCGTTAATAGCGGAAGTGCCAGTGCAAGTGAAATTTTTAGTGGAGCCATGCAGGATCTTGATCGCGCTCCTGTTGTCGGAGCAACAACTTTCGGTAAAGGACTTGTACAGCGCCAATTTCCATTGAGTGATGGTAGTGGATTGCGCCTTACCGTATCGCGTTACTATACTCCTTCGGGCCGTTCGATCCAGCGTCCGTATGAAGGCTCCAAGTACAAACATGGCGTTACAAATGATGAGTCTGATGAACAGGATAATTTCGCACACACGAAAGATGTGAATGCTAATGATACCACTCATCCGAAGTTCAAGACGCCTTCAGGAAGGACGATCTATGGCGGAGGGGGAGTAACGCCAGACTATTTCGTAAAAGAAGATACGCTGACAAAATCAACCATACGGATATTTGCAGCAAGTATCCCTTATGATTATATAAGAAATTTTATCAGTGACCATGCACCTGAAATGAAGAAGAAGTATACTGCGGATTCATTTGTAAAAGACTACAGAGTCAGCGAAGATATCCTTAAACAATTTCTTGAACGAGCTAAAGAGAAAAAAGTAGAGTTCGATCCGAAAGAAATTGGAGCCGATAAAGCATGGATATTAAACAGGATCCGTGCTGATATCGGAAGACAGCTTTTCGATGAAAATGTGTTCTTTAGAATTCATCTGGAGAATGATAAGCAATTCCAGAAAGCCTTCACGCTGATGTCCGAAGCGCAGAAGATGGCGCTGTCGTTTAAGTAAGAACCTAACTTAAGATCATTGTTAAATTACAGGCACTTTGTGCCTGTAATTTCTTTTATACTTTCTCCAATTCCTCGCTTACCTGAGACCATGAATAAAAAAGCTCTTCAAGTTTCTTTTTGTATTCTGCAT
>JANYLL010000242.1 GCA_025357895.1 Ignavibacteriota bacterium | reverse complement strand
ATTCTATCATGGAACAAAAGCTAATTTGGAGATAGGCGGTTTACTGAGCGCAGGGTTCAGGTCGAATTACAAACCCGAAATTATTATGAATCATATTTATTTCACAGCCTTGCCAAATGGAGCAAGTGCCGCTGCAAGTCCCGCACCATTAGGCAACGCTGTGAAATAAATATGATTCATAATAATTTCGGGTTTGTAATTCGACCTGAACCCTGCGCTCAGCAAATCGCTAATCTGCAAATCCGCTTTCGTCCCGTGATAAAAGGGACCTTTATCTAAAACGTCAGTTGCACCAAATTCGATAATTTTCTTTTCCGTCATCTACTGTATTGTTTTGAGTGTTAGGTAATAATTAGCACTAAAGGCTGAAGGCTTGGAGAAATTTTAAAAGGAAATTGAAATACTACACTATGCTTGACCAACATAACCCTCTTTTCTAAAATTTCGCAAAGATAAAAATTACTGGATTGCAAGAAGAGCGACCAATATTCCGTAATTTTGAATCTGCAAAAATAGTACTGAGTGTAACAAAAGCTTGTTGCCTATGTTGTTAAGAAAGCGTAAGGACTCCTAATTATTTTTTTTAACTTTCATTTGCTGTAATACGATGAAAATAAATTTACATCATTCTTCTAAAATTGTTAGTTTGATAATTTTGTTTGCATTCTGTACAAGGAGCACAAATGCGCAATGGGTCAAAACAAATACGCCTGCAACAACTTCAATTTATTGTTTTGCTGTAGTAGGTTCAGGTCGAATTACAAACCCGAAATTATTATGAATCATATTTATTTCACAGCGTTGCCTAATGGTGCGGGACTTGCAGCGGCACTTGCTCCGGGTGACGGACGCGAACGTATATATATCGTTGAGCCGCAGGGAAGCTTTGAAAATGATCCGAACGTTACCGACAAAAAATTTCCCGGCAATCCGACACGCTCCTATCGCAGCACAGCACCTCTGAAAATCGTTGGCGAAATAACAGATTGGGTGAGACTAACACCTGAAGAACTCCAAATTTGGCGCGAAAAGATAGCGAAAATAAAAGCAGATCCGAGAGCGGAAATTATTAATTAATCTTTGAGTTGCCTATGCACTTTTCGTCCCTGTAAGTCGGCATGATAAGTAAAGAATATTGGTTAGTTAAATCTCAGCTTTGAAAAATTTAGCGAATCCAGAGTTGTAAATTTTAGTTACATTTTTTTAAATGCAAGAAGGAACAGGGTGCTTGTTTTGTTGTTAATATTTCAATAGAAAACCTATGATTTTAAAAATCTATTTTCTCGGATTCATCATTGCTCTTGTCTGTTTGAGCTCATGTAGTTCAACTCAGGTTCAAATTACGTATTCCAAAGATAAGCCTTATCCCGATAGCAGTTTTGATTTTGCAATGACCACATTTATAAAAAATGATACGATCAATTTCGGAATAAGCCGCATTTTTGAAAGAGTTTTATCCTATCGCGGCTCGCGAGGAGATAGTTTGCACATGCGAATATGGTTTCCGGGTGGACAGCATATCGATTCCGCTAAACTCCTTCTCCTTGTCCCGGGCTTCCATGGTGAACCTTACGAACTCTACCCTCTTGCTATTGCGGCAACAAAGCGCGGCATGATAACGGCAATACTATCTCCCCGCAGCATTGATGTGAATGAAAATATTGCAGATGATTACGGCATCAATGAAATGCAGGATGCAGAGGATGCATTCAACACATATCAAAAAGAAAATCGGCTGCCAGCGCTTAAGGTTGCTATGTTCGGATGTTCTTTTGGAAGTGTTGTTGCATTAAATCTGGCTGTGAAAGATCCTCGTGTGCGTGCCACAGTATGTGAATCTATCATGCCTGATCTTGTCGTCACCTCGAAAAAACTCTTGAGCGGTGAAGAATCAGATCATCTACAATCACTCATTGCGGCAAGTGGTGTGCATATCGCTGATCTTAATCCTGAAACAGTAATCAAACAATTTCCACCGAATAAAAAACTCTTTGTTATTTGGGGCGAAAAAGACAAACTGATCTCTTCTGATGAACGAGTTCGTCTTAAGTCATTGATCGAGCAGTATGTTCCTTCGGCAACGTTCAAGCAAGAGCCGGGTATTGGGCACACGCTGCGTTATGGATTCCCGCTCTCGCAAC
>JANYLL010000236.1 GCA_025357895.1 Ignavibacteriota bacterium | reverse complement strand
CGAACGCTCTTCCTGACATGCTGCGATAACCGTATGCTCTTTGCCGACCGTATCTTTATATTTATAGGTCAAGCGAACTGCGGTTTCAACTTTATTCACGTTCTGTCCGCCTTTACCGCCTGAGCGATACGTATCTCTTTGCAGAAGTGCAGGGTTGAGTTCGATCTCTTCATTCACTTCTTCCAACAGGGGATAGGCATAGACACTTGCAAAACTTGTATGACGACGCGCATTTGCATCATAAGGTGAAATACGGACAAGACGATGTACGCCGTTCTCTGCTTTCAAATATCCGAATGCATTCTCGCCTTTGATCTCAAGCGTTGCGGATTTTATTCCGGCTCCTTCGCCGGGAAGTTCATCCATCAGTGCGACTTTATATCCATTCTTCTCACCCCAACGTGTGAACATACGCTCAAGCATCTCTGCCCAATCCTGCGCTTCGGTGCCGCCTTGACCTGCGTTGATGACAAGAATTGCATCCTTAATATCATCAGGACCTGCAAGCATCACCGCAACTTCCTGAGCGGTGAGATCGGATTCGAGAAGGTCTAATTCTTTTTGTACTTGATCGCCTAAGGAGTCATCCATTTCAGCAAGCTCGATAAGCCCGGCTGCATCCGAAACACGGACGGAAAGTTTAGTAAAATCATCGCGCTCTTTTTTTAAGCGCGTGACTTCCTGCATCACTTTTTGTGCTGCACGTCCGTCGTTCCAGAAATCGGGTGAAAAGGATTGTGTTTCAAGCGTGGTAATGCGCTCGGCTTTCTTAGCGAGGTCAAAGTGAGTCGCCAAGATCAGCAAGACGTGCTCGCAGATCGGCGACTGAAGGAAAATTGTGGTCTGACATATTTTTTATTTTGTGAGCCACATAAACGAGAAATCAGGAAAAATAGTCCCTTACCCCTCAATGTCATTGCGAGCGATAGTGAAGCAATCCCCTTAAGAGTACCGGAATGGTAATATTTTATATATACCTCAGGGGATTGCTTCGTCGTCCCTACGGGACTTCCTCGCAATGACACATTAAAATGGTTCTTATTTTATGAAAGAACTACGCTTGCTAAACCTGCGTTAGTTTTATGGTCATCACATCCTAACTACATTTATGAAAACACGAACAGCTCTTCTCCTGATGGTTGCTCTCATCGTGATTTCATCCGGCACCAGCAGCGCACAGGTGACGCCATTTACTCCATGCGATCCGGGAGTATCTCTACAATCAGGAACCATCACGCATGACCTCAGCCGGGAGGGGACATCGCCGCATGTTGTTCATGGCGCGATAGATTACTATATCGGTGGTCCGTGTGGATCTATGACGGTGAATATCGGTATAAGGACTCCAACGAATTGGATCACTGAAACCAAGGTCAATGGCTACGTCGTGAAGAATGGAGACGCTATCGGACTTACTACATTCCAAACACCCATTGAAGTCACGGCTACTCCCAATACCACTAAAAACGGCATCGATAGTTTCTGCATATATATTTACCAGGGAACCAATGGGTTGGGGTTTCAATGTCTTATACTTGTAACAACAGATCAATCGGACGTTAGCGGCGATCTACCAATTCCGAACATAACCGTCGAACCCAACCCATCGGCAAACTATATCTTCGTGCGCGGACTGAACAATACACCGACAGGGTACAGATATGAAATATATTCTAGTAACGGTGCAGAAGTTCGCCATGGAATGCTACCCACTGATGCCCGCATCAACGTTAAGGATCTTTCCTCCGGCTCATACCGGCTTATACTATTCGATGCAAAACGAACGATCACTAATATTGCATTTACTATTTTGCATTAATACCCACCCCCCAATGAATTGGTGGGCGAGCGTCAAGATTATATTCACCGCATCACCATCATCGGAATTTCCTTCGCAATTCCATTCTCGCGGAGAAGGCAGAGATACATGCCGGGAGGGAAGTTTGAGGCATCCCATTGGTAGGAATGATCACCGGAATCCACATCGCCGCTAAAGAGCTTTGCACATTCTTTTCCGAGCACATTCACAATGCTGACACTGATAAATTCTCTCTGCTCATTCGAAAATGAGATCGTGGTTTTGGAGGAGAGGGGATTGGGGAAGGATATTAATTTGTTTTTAACTAAAGTAGGCGAAGACACGCCAAGAAGATTTTTATAAACACCACGATAAACTCCATTTGCTGTGGTAATATACAGCGTATCATCATCGGCAATTATGTCATTCACCTGAATGGCACCAATGCCATTTGTATCGGCAACC
Organism: Ignavibacteriota bacterium; assembly: GCA_025357895.1. GTDB lineage: Bacteria > Bacteroidota > Ignavibacteria > Palsa-1295 > Palsa-1295 > PALSA-1296. Next base: position 1,358 of record JANYLL010000236.1, on the reverse strand, counting down.
CAATTTGCGCCTAAATCAGAAGTTTCAAAAACACCTGAGTAAGTGCAAACAAGCATACGATCTCTTGTGCATAACATATTAGAACCATATGTTGCCAAAGCTGGTATTTTATCAGTTAAGTTAAACTTGCCATTATCATACCATAGATTTTCCCCAAATGGAACGACTACATAGTATATGCTATGTCCGTTAATTGGATGTGTAGTTGACTGACTTATTGCTTGGACAACGCTCCATGATTTTGCATTATCTGTACTCATCCAAATGTTACAATCAGTTCCGTCCCATATTGTATCATTAAAGAAAATACCTCCCCAACAGTCACCACCAGATCCGCAATTTGTGCTTCTTAAAGTCCAAGTATTTCCAGAGTCTTCACTAACAAACCATCCGCGTTCAGCTCCAGTAAAAAGCTCTGTTCCAATATTCCCAATTGCCCAGATCAACTCATGAGGAGGTCCATTCCAGATAGAATTAGTATACCATGTTATACCGTAATCAGAACTCCTATATAATCCTTGATCATCAGAAGCGAAGAGATAACCCATTCCATCAAAAAATCGATTAATAGTGTTGGTATTTGGATTCTGTGACCAGTGTTTATCTATATCTTTAGTTTGAAATATGCCGCATTGTAATCCAGAGACAAAGAGTTCATGATTGTGAAACATCATTGTTCCTGACGAAATATTATTAAGATGATAGTTTGATTGATACCATGATTTTCCCGAATCGTCACTTCGTAGAACTCCTTGTCCTGAAGTTGTTATAAAATTTGTTGAACCTACTAAATCAATACCAGTAACAGATCTCGCAGAAATGCTATCGCTCTGTTTTCTCCAATTAACTCCGGCGTCTATACTGATCCAGAATGTATTGTCAACCATCAATGCAGCGACAATAATGTTATTTGATGCAATAAAAGTTGGATGATTTAAAAATGAAATAGACCAAATTAATCCAGCATCGAAACTTTTATAAATACCTGATTTTGTCACCGCATACACAGTATCTCCTGCGATACTCATAGTAAGCACGAGAGAATCAGAAAGACCTTGGATTGATCTAAACCAATTTTTTCCTCCATTACTTGATCTATAAACGCCCGTATCGGTTGCAACTAAAATAGCCGTACGAGTAGCAACCATACAAAACATGGTTCGAAGCAGCGTGTCAACTCTAACATAATTGTGCACCGTATCTTTTAGAATCCTAACCCATGTTGGAAGACCAATACTCACACTCTGCCAATTTTTTGATGGAATGGGTTATCTCTTCGCTTCTGATGATCAAGGATTATATAGGAGTTCTGATTACGGTATAACATGGTATACTAATTCTATCTGGAATGGACCTCC
>JANYLL010000198.1 GCA_025357895.1 Ignavibacteriota bacterium | reverse complement strand
GGTCGTCAACTACCTCTGCCAAATTCCCAATTACAAATTCCCGCGGGAGCAAGCAGCCAAAAATTAGAAGTTGGTAATCTTAGTTCAGGTTGTTATATACTTAGAATGAAGTTGAAAAATCAGGTTATCAGCAAGAGTTTTGTTATTACGCGGTAGCGTTTGCTGTACTATTTTTTCCACAAATTCCTCTATTTCTAACGTAAAGCGCAATTTTTTCGTATTTTTGTAATCAATTCTTCAAGCCTTAAGTTTTTTAGCTCTTCGCTTTTAGCTTTTAGCTTGTTATTGGGCGCTTAGTCTCAGCTGGTTTAGAGCGACTCGTTTACACCGAGTAGGTCGGGGGTTCGAATCCCTCAGCGCCCACAGATATCGTGAATCTTTCATTCGTCTATCGTCGCTCGTCACAATGTTTGACGATTGACAAACGACGACTGATGATGGACGAAAAAATCGAACAAAGGCGATAAATGTTGTGTTAATATCGCGTTGATTTATTGCCTATTTTAAGAGCGAATGCCAGAAGGAACACCCGGATCTATTCCACCATGGCTCCGACAGGGAGCTGAGAGAAATGTTGCCGCCGCATCAGGCGCAGCACCTGCATCTGCTGCTCCGAAACCTGCAGCCCCTATGGCTGCCAACGATGTTGATGCCGTTTCTGATATTGCCGCGCCGGCGGCTGCTCCTGCCAAGAAAAAGAAAACAAAACTTATGGCAGTCGTACACATGGAAGGATGTACGGGTTGTGATGTTTGTGTTGAGTTCTGCCCGGTTGATTGCATTTACCACATTCCGGGACCCGAACATATCTTAGCAGAGAATCCGCATGCATCTATGAATGGAGTTGTCATGATCGATGAAGATGTCTGCATCGGATGTAAATTATGTGCAAAGTATTGTCCCTGGGAAACGATCGAGATGATCGATAACGACTTACTTGCAGAAGCAAGGGCAATGGGATTGGCATATTGAATTTAAAACTCCCCCTCCTTTTTAAGGAGGGGGTTGGGGGGCGGTTGATTTCTACGTCAAGTGTCAACCGCCCTAAACCCCACCTTGAAAAGGATGGGCTTATTTAATAAATAATTATGGCTGACGAGAAAGAACAAATAGGAGATCTTCCGTATCTGGAGATACCTCGCCCCGAAGAGGCAGGTACTCATCCGACGAGCACTTCTAATATGCCGCCGATGAAAAATCCGCCGGAAGAATTAAAAGATGTTGCTGCAAAAGTCTCTGCTCCGGGTTCACCGGAAGCACGGAAAGCCGAGCCGCCGGGAAAAGTGCGCATGGCAAAACCATTACCGAAAGCCGAAAATGATCCGGGCACCTGGGATTTCGGCAGACGCAGTTTCCTTCGCGCTGCGGGATGGATGTCATTCTTCGGATTTATTTCTATTGCTTCGATCGGCGCGTTGCGTATGATGTTTCCGCGCATATTATATGAACCGCCGAAATCCTTCAAAGCGGGTAAGCCATCAGAATATCTTCCGATGTCCGTCTCAGAAAAATATAAAGATACTGAACGCGTTTGGATCTGCCGCGATGAAGAAAATATTTTTGCACTCGTTGCAATTTGCACACACTTAGGCTGCACACCAAGATGGCTTGCTGCTGAAGCAAAATTCAAATGTCCGTGTCACGGATCGGGCTTTACATTTCAGGGTGTGAATTTCGAGGGACCTGCACCGCGTCCGCTTGAACGGGCAAAGATCGTACTTACTGAAACCGGAGAACTTCTTGTCGATAAAGGACAGACCTTCCGCTACGAAAATGGCGATTGGGGGAAACCGGATTCGTTCTTGAAAGTATAATTTTTTGTGTCATTCTGAACGGAGCGTAGCGTAGTGAAGAATCTCGTTATATATGCGAAGAATCTTCTCTCCAAACTTGACAGGATTCTTCGTTACGCTTCGCTTCACTCGGAATGACACTAATAGAAAAAAATTTTAATTAAATACACATGGCACTAAAACTACCATTTGTTCCGCCGAAGCCGCCGCCGATGGAGAAGATGAAGAAAGACATCACTCAATCGGAAGCGTGGAAATCTATTTTTCGGCATTCGTATCAGGATAATCAGCGCAACCGCGCATTGCAGATCGTTGATAACGTATTTCTGCATCTTCATCCTGTTCGTGTTCCGCGCCATGCCACAAATTATTCGTTTACGTGGGGAATGGGCGGTATAACGTTCTTGCTTTTTATCCATTTAACGGTAACGGGCATTATCCTGATGTTCTGGTACCGTCCGACAGAAGCTTTTGCATTCCAGGATATGAAGGCGCTGATGAATGACGTAGCTTTCGGTCCGCTGCTTCGCAATCTGCATAGATGGGCAGCTCATTCGATGGTTATTACTGTCATGCTTCACATGTTCCGAGTCTTTTTAACAGGCTCGTATAAACCGCCTCGCCAATTCAATTGGGGTGTCGGTGTTATCCTTCTTCTTCTTACATTTCTTCTTTCATTTACAGGTTACCTTCTTCCTTGGGATCAGCTTTCGATTTGGGCTGTGACCGTCGGTACAAACATGGCACGCTCTGTGCCGTTGCAAGGATCGGAGGGACCATTTTCCAATTACCTGGGATTGAGGCCTGATAATGATATACGATTTATTTTATTAGGAGGTACGCAGGTAGGTGAACCCACATTGCTGAGATTTTATGTCGGGCATTGTATCTTCTTGCCATTTATCGCTGCTACATTAATGGCAGTGCATTTCTGGCGAGTCCGAAAAGACGGCGGAATTTCGGGACCGGTAATGAATACTAAAGCCAGCGAAGGCGCAAAATATATCGCTGAGAAAATGGCAACAAAGCGCATTGCACAGATCAAAGGCGCACCGGCAAATGGAAACGGAACTGCAGCACCTGTAAAAGCTCCGGCAGCGCCGAAGCCCGCAGCAGCACCTGTCACCGCAGCGCCGTCAGCAGGCGCCGCGCCTGCACCACCGCCAACAGCCGGAGGAGCAAAAGCTCCGCCGCCTTGGCTGAAGAAGTGATTTTATAAAATAGTAGAGCCGACTTTCAGTCAGCTCGCTCTGACTAAAAGTCTGAGCTGCTATGATAATTTTTTCTGCTAACGACTAACAACTAAAGACTAAAGACTGCTTATGTCAGACGCATTACATAATTTTTGGTTGATCCTCAGCAAACCGGATAACGTGCCGATCGTGCTGATGATCATTCTCGTTGTATTCTATTGTTGGCTTGCTTATAAACAGGCGCGGCGAAATGACCGCCTCGGAATTTTTGAAGCAACGCAATCTGATAAAGTGCAGGTATGGCCGTATCTTGTGAAGATCGAATTTTTAGTGACGATCATTGTGCTCATCGTTCTTACCGTTTGGGCGATCACTATTAACGCACCACTTGAAGAAGCAGCAAATCCAACGTTGACACCGAATCCTTCGAAAGCGCCCTGGTACTTTTTAGGATTACAGGAGATGCTTGTGTATTTCGATCCCTGGATCGCAGGCGTGATGCTTCCGACATTTATTATCGTCGGTCTCATTCTAGTGCCGTATGTTGATCCAAATCCTAAAGGCAACGGTTACTATACATTTAAAGAACGTCCGTTCGCGATCGCAACATTTGCAATTGGCTTTTTAATTTTATGGGTGCTGCTGATCGTACTTGGCACGTTCATGCGCGGACCAGGCTGGTATTATTTCTGGCCATGGGAATTCTGGGATACGCATCGCGTCGTCGCATTAACTAATATTGATATTTGGGAAGGGCTATTCGGAATTCCATCGAAGAATGTTGATGGCTCATTTAATCTTCTTCAGGTAGCACTCGGGGGAATATTGGTGATCGGATTCCTTGTTGCATTGCCGATGTGGATATGGAAAAAGTATAAAGAAAAATCACCGGTGCTCAGACAAATGGGCGCATTAAAGTTCGGAATGACGGCAGTGCTTTTCCTGATGATGGCAGGACTTCCGATCAAAATGTTTTTACGTCTGGCTTTTAATATCAAATACATTTGGGTATTCGGTATCGGGCATGATCTGTTCTTTAATATTTAATTTTTAGAAAAGACTTTCGCTTCTATGGCAAATACGAATCCTAACATGCCGAAAAAGGCGCCGTGGTGGAATCCCGGGAAATTCTTCGAAGTGCGTAAGAGCATTCCGATCGAGCAGCGCTCGTACACAAAGATCTACGGCATTCTTGCAATTCTGCTTTTTGCTTTTACCGTATGGGCAGTGCTTGATGAAGTCATGGCTCGCCGCCCGTGGAAGGATATTCAGGCTGATTATAAAGATTTCAAGACAACACGTTTAAATCTTGAGATCAAAAAAGAAAAAGCGAAGATCGATCCGGCAGTCCGTAAAGATCTGAAGAAAAGACTTGCCGATCTCGATAAGCAAATGCATTCGGATTCTTATCTTGCGACATTAGATCAGATCAACGATCTCGAAAAAAAGATCTATAAAGCGCAGCGCGATTATACTTTCACCAAAGCGAAATCCGACGAAGAATATTACTATCTTGACGAAGAACGCACTTCGCATAAAGATACTACATCGCATGCGAAGGAATTACGTTCTCTTGAAGCTGAGAAAGTACAGCAGCTTGCTGTAGTCAATAATCTTCTTCATCAGGATACTGTCCTTAAAGCAAAGATCCTTCCGGTTCAAAAACAGTTTAAGGAAACTCAGCGCATCAATGATTCTGTCTATGCGAATGTCATTGCCTTAGAGCGCAAACTCGAAGCCGTGGATAAAATGCCGATCGCAGTTAAGCAGACGATGCTTGTCAATTATGAAAAGACGAATTTTAATAATCTGAAGATGCGCATCGATCGCTGCGAAACATGCCACTTAAGTTATGCCGATCCGCTTTTCAAAAACGATACGCTTGTTTCCCCTGATAAAGCTGAGGTGAAGGCATGGTTAAAAGCGAATAAATATAATGATGCAGATCATTATACGATCAAGAAATTAGGAGCGAATAAAGATACGACAGTTGCCGTTGTTTCTGCCCTTTTCCGTATACATCCGAATGTTGATGTTCTGATCAAAGGACATAAACTCGGCGAACCGCCGGGAGCGGGAGTCTTGGGCTGTACTTCATGTCATGGCGGTCAGGGACCTTCGATCGTCTCTTCGGAATTTGCGCATGGTTTTCAGGAGCATTGGTCTGAGCCGCTGCTGACAGGCCATTACGTTGAAGCATCGTGTCAGAATTGCCATTCAGGCAAAATAGATTTTGAAGGGGCGAAATGGATATCTCAGGGTAAAAAACTCTTCACCGATTTCGGATGCTATGGCTGCCACAGTATGACGGGATATGAAGATCTTCCCGGGCAGGCTCCGTCGCTTTTGAATGTTTCGAAAAAAGTTACGCCGGAATGGATGTTCCAGTGGATAAAAAATCCGAAGGGCTGGGGTAAAACTGCACGTATGCCGAACTTCATGCTTTCTGACGAAGAAGCAAAAGCTGTAACGGCATACATCATGGATCAATCGAAAGGCTCGACGTATGCTCCGTTAGCACACTATGGCGGAGGTGGAGATATCGCGCGAGGTAAAGAAACGTTCTTCGATGCCGGATGCGTTGCCTGTCATGCTATTGACGATTACAAAGGCGATGCGAACATGCGCATTAAAGAAGGAAATTTGTTCGGCGCAAATTTAAATAAAGAAGGTTCGAAAGTTTCGGCTGAGTGGCTTTACGATTGGCTGAAAAATCCTAAAAATTATTTGGCTCATTCTCGTATGCCGAGTCTGCGGCTTACCGATCAGGAAGCAGGAGATCTTACGGCATATATCATGACTCATACCGGAATAAATGATGACGCAAAGTCATCGCTTACCGGCGATATTACCGACAGCAAATTAATTAAGCAGGGCGAGTCGCTGATCCGTTCGTATGGATGCTTCGGATGTCATGAGATCAAAGGCATGGAGAACGAATCGAAAGTATCGGTTGCATTAAATACGTTCGGAAAAAAAACTCCGGGTGAGCTATTTTTCGGTAATGTTGACGGAAAAACTCTTGAAGGATTCCGTGATCATTTCAAGAAAATAGGACTTCCTCTCGGTGAGATCGAAGAAAGCGCAATCCATGAAAATCAGGATTGGTACACCTGGGTTGTTGGCAAGATGAAGAATTCGCGAATTTATGCGACCGAACGCATTCCTCAGAAGATGCCAAACTTCCAAATGTCCGATCAGGAAACTTTTGCCCTTACTATTTTCTTGCGAAGCCAAACCGGTGCATTTGTTCCGACCGGCTATGGAGACCAGAAGAATGATCCTGTGCAGATGGCATTGGATAAAGGTAGAATGTTCGTGCACTGGAATAATTGCGTCGGCTGCCATAAGATCGAATCTTCAGGCGGATATGTAGCAAAATATATTAACGATAAATTTGCCGGCAATGAAAATATTGCATATTTTGCTCCGCCATATCTCGGACCCGAAGGTGATAGAGTTCAGGAACAATGGCTGCATCAATTCTTAAGTGGACCGTTCAAGATTCGTCCGCTCGTCAAACTTCGCATGCCGACGTATGGATTCAGCGACCCGGAGATCGGAACTGCAACAAATTATTTCCTCGGAATGCATAAGCGTCCTTACGTGATGACAAGTTATGATTATCCGACAAATCAGAACCTTGCCTCTTACGGAAAAATGCTTTTCGATAAATTAAAATGTCTGTCATGCCATACCATGGGTGGAGCAGGAGCAAATCCGGCAAAGTCCCCTGATCTGGAAAATGTCAAGAAGCGTTTGCGTCCGGAGTGGCTGACTCCTTGGTTAGGACATCCCGATGCCATCATGCCCGGAACACCGATGACAGGTTTCTGGTGGAGCAACGGACATCTTGCCGCCGCCGATTCCGCAATCTTGGGTGGCGATCCGATCATGCAGATCAAGGCAGTAGCAGAATATGTGCATTCAATTGGCAAGGATGCCATTTCTGCTCCGACGCCGTATGCTGTGATCAATGGATCGGATAAATTCATTCTTCCTAACGGCGACTACGAAGCAGCAATGATGCGCGCAGAAATGCCGACGGCTTCGATGATGCTTAATAAACCTGTTCTACCGCAGAAACATAGCGAGCTAAAGACAAAGAAAAAATCGAAGGGGATTTCGATGAGATAAGAATTTTTCTCATATTCATTAAATGCCTGCTTTTAGTGGGCATTTTTTTACCGTTATTTTTGTAAGAGTAAGGTCTTATGAAGACATATGCAATCATAGTTATCCTCTCTTGTATCGCGGCAACATCCTTCGCGCAGCGAGTGCAATCAAGTTGCGATGCGCCAGATTCAATAAAGAAAAAATATCGTGAAGATGCAGCATGGCTGGCATATCAATACGAGCAAAATACAAATTCACCGTATTTAGACAGTGTGATAATCCCACAGGATTTACAGGATAGATTTATGAATGCATTGTTAGCTGTATATAATGTCGTTGGATTACCGGAGGCTGATACGGTTTCAAAGTTTAAATTTAAGCGTAATAACGGTGAAAAGCCATCAGTTATTAGCAGCTTTCATGATTATCCTCTCAACAAAATGTCGCTATCTCTTGATACCACAATACTTTGGCAAAACCGTTTTATAAAAGGATTAAAACCAACTGGGAATTTTGGACTTGATAATATAATAGAACAATATGGGATAATTTTTGATACTCTATATTACAACATTTATGGTAGTGCTGCATTTACTAAAGAGCGCTATAATATGGTAGTTCTTGATTCTCTCATGAAAAAGGCTGGATTGATTGCTTCAGTTGATTGGATCTGTTGTGATGGAGATAAAATTGAAGGTGAAATCGGAAAGGACAACTCAGTCCAATTAATTTATTCTGTCTATTGGGGCGATAATTTAGTGGCAGGAAGTAATAGTGAACGTGCATTTTGGCAGTTCAGAGTTTTTCCAGATTGTTCAGTTGAGTTTGATACTTCATATGGTTATTCATGGCAGAAATATAAAGTAAATTATCATTTTCAATCTCTTAAAAATGATCTTATTCTCTATCCCAACCCGGCATCTGGCCCTCTCACCATCGAAACCTCATCTCAAAGTGCAATTGAAATCATTGATCTTAAGGGGAAAGTCTTACAAAATGTATTAAGCAGCGAAGACAAAACGGAGATAGATATTTCTTCGCTTCCAAATGGTACATATTTTATTCGGGCAACGGACAAAAATGGGAAGAAGAGTAACGCCAAGTTTATCAAAGAATAAATCTCTTCTTATGAAGTCAATAATAACCATCTTTCTTTTTTTATGTATCGCCGCGTCGTCCTTTGCTCAGCGTGTACCATCGAATTGCAAAGCGCCGGACTCAGTGAAAAAGCGGTATCAGGAAGATGCAGCATGGCTTGCCTATCAATACGAGCAAAAAATAAACTCTCCGTATTTAGACAGCGTTACTATTCCACAGGATTTACAAGACAGGTTTATGAATGCGCTGTTGGCAGTTTATAATGTCGTTGGATTACCGGAGGCTGATACGGTGACGCGAACTCCTTTGCCTCATGATGGTGTAACACCACATGCTCTTATCCCAAAACATCCTTTTTCACTTGAGATGATACTGTTACAGTTAGATACTTCCATCAATTGGGAAAAACGGTTTTCTAAACAATTGAAACCTACTACTAACAGTTCATTTGATAGCTTAATTGAAAGGTATCAAATAAGTTTTGACACTTTGTATAAAGGGTATAGCCCATATTGGAGAGCTATTACGCATCTCCTCTATAATAGCTTACTGCTTGATTCTTTAATAAGTCGAACTGCAAATTTCTATCGTTTTGCCGTTCCCGGATTTATTAGTGGCTATGGTGATGGAATTGATGGTGCCATAAAGGACAGCGCAATCAAATTAAGCTATTCGCTCGGTTGGATCGACTGTGGGTTAGGGTGCCTTTATCACAGATATTGGAAATTTACCATCTTCTCAGACTGCTCAGTACAATTCGATTCTGCGTATACAATATCACCCGAATCTAATGTCGTTAATTTTGATCCACAAAATAATTCTTATCTCATTCTCTACCCCAATCCCGCTTCCAGCATTCTCACCATAGAAACCTTGCCGCACACTACAATCGAAGTCGTAGATATTTTAGGGAAGACATTGCAAAAGTTAGTCACTAGCGAAAACAAAATCGAGATAGATATTTCCTCACTTCAAAAAGGGGCTTATTATATTCGAGCGGTGAGCAAAAGTGGCACAGTCTATATTGATAAATTTATTAAAAAATAATTTTTATTTATGAAGTTCTCATTTCTAATTTTTCTAATATTAGTTTTTTTTCTTTCCGCATGTTCAAAAAAGCAACAAGACGATGACACTTCATATTCTTCGTCATATAAGGTCATCTCCATCGCAAATGGAGGCACAATCAAAGGCTCGGTAAAAACCGATCAGAGCGAAAAGTATGTTGCGAATATTGAGACGCAAAAAGATGAGGATGTCTGCGGGGAATCGCATAAAAATTCGGGTAATCCGAATGCGAATGGGACTGTGCCGAATTGCATTATCGGCATTGAGCATATTACTTCCGGAAAAGATTTTAGCAAGCGTGAATATACCTTCGATCAGCATGGCTGCGATTTTCATCCGCATATTCAGATCGTGGCTCTTGG
>JANYLL010000184.1 GCA_025357895.1 Ignavibacteriota bacterium | reverse complement strand
TAAAGATCATTCCGAAAATAACCTGAAATAGCGCCAACTCACCGCTTTCGCTTTTTGGAAGTATCTTAAAAACAAGTACAGTCATTACCACGCCGTACACGGCAGGCAAAAGCTTTGTGGCAAACCCCCAGGCGCCTTTTTCTAAGTGTTGACTGAATTGCATTTGTTGTTAGATGTCATTTCACTAACTTAAGCAATTTCTTTGCTCTGTTTTCAATATCGAATTTCTTCACATGCTCGCTGCATTTTCTTCGTTCTTCAATATCGACAGAAAAACTTTTTCTGATCGCATCGGCAACAGAGTTAATATTTTTTCTGTCGATGATATATTGTGTTCCCCCTGTAACTTCCTCAAGTGATGGTATTCGCGATACAACCGGAATGCAGCCGCAGCTCATGGATTCCGCTGTTGCAAGCCCAAAGGTCTCATCAATTGAAAGTTGACAATATGCTGAGGCGGAGTAATAATGTTTAAGCAGCGTTTCGTATGTTACCGGTCCTTCAACGATAGTTACATTTTTTAAGTCTTTTGCTTCATTCCGGGCATGAGCCAGAGCAGGACCACGAATACCAATAAGATCGAATTCTACATCCGGCATAACTCGGGCTGCGCTGAGGAAAATATCAATGCCTTTCAAGATATACTCAAGTTCTGTGACAAGCTGCGTTACAGTGAGTGCCCGTTTTCCTCTTGGTGCATCAGAAAATGGAAAGCGATCAATGTCAACTGCGTTGTAAATTACGGTGCTTGGTGCATGGTGTTTCGAATTCGTATCAAGCAAGTGCTGCGCATAATTGCTGACAGGAAAAACATGCGTTGCGAATCGATGAGTGTTTCTCACCAAAAACCAGCGAATAGGACGGACTCGCGCTCCGCTTTTTACTTCCGGAGTGTAGGTTACATCAAAACCACCGGCGACAATATAAACTCGTTTGCGAAGCAGACGCGCAATGAGCGTTGGAAAAAGTGAGTAATAATCTGCAAACCAAAAAAAGAGAATCTCCGAACCGACGATGGATCGCAGAATTTGGAATTGTACTTTCAACAGGTCAAAAACGGCATGTATTCCGAAACCAATTTTAGCATCAATTTTTTTTACGGTATGCTTCCGTTCCAGGATTGCAATATCATTTTGTACGAAACGCGAAACGGCAGGCCCGACAAAAGTTATTGTCATGAGTTGTTATAGGGTCTCCGTTTAGTTTGCATCACCAAAAAGAATTTTATCGCCAATAGGGTAGTAGTGAAAGCTCACCATTTTCTTTTTATTGCCTTTTATCAGATTGATCTGATAATGCAGCATTTGTCCCGATTCGGTATTTTTGCTTTTAAACACTGCAAAATATTCCTGATGCATATCGGGATAATCGGTAAACATCTTTTTAATTTTTTCAACGATCTCTTCAACGCGCTCAGCTTCTTCATGATTTGAAAGTGATGCAGCATGAGACCACTTTACAACTTTACCGGTATCGCGGCAGGCAATCTCCGCTGCTGCACTATCAAGATCTCCTGCCAGTGCATAGCGCTTAAGATTAGTAATATGACCGAACATCTCATCGGAAAGCGAATCGCGAACCATTTGCGATAGCATGACAACATCTTCACGAGGCATTTTACCCATCCCGCCTTGAGCATAGATCGAAGAGCTAAAAAGAATGAAGAATATGATTGATATAATTTTCATGGTTTTGATGTTAGCCATAGTCTAAAAAATCTAAGACTGACTACCGGCTACTAACTACTAATCAATTTTATGGCGCAAAAATTTCAAAATTATATTGACGGCATCTGGTGCGACTCCTCCGACGGCGAGCATTTCGAGAATCGCAACCCTGCCAATTGGGATGATATCATCGGTCATTTCCCATTATCAACCGCTGCTGATGTTGAGCGTGCTGCCAATTGCGCTGCCGAAGCTTTCAAATCCTGGCGGCTTATCCCGGCTCCGCATCGCGGAGATATTTGCCGCAAAGCCGGCGATATTATGCTCCGCCGCAAAGCGGAGATCGCTGCCATCATGACTCGCGAAATGGGCAAGACCATTACCGAAACCCTTGGCGATGTGCAGGAGGGAATAGATACGGCATTCTATTGCGCTACCGAAGGCAGAAGGCTTTTTGGATATAATACTCCAAGTGAACTGCCGAATAAATTAAATCTCTCATTCAGGGTTCCGGTCGGAGTTTGCGGTTTGATCACGCCCTGGAATTTCCCGATGGCAATTCCTACATGGAATATTTTCCCCGGTCTTGTTGCCGGAAATACTTTTGTCTTCAAGCCTGCGGAAGATACACCGCATACGGCAAATATTCTTGTTGAAATACTGATCGAGGCAGGACTTCCAAAAGGAGTTCTGAATATTGTCCATGGCGCAGGAGAAGTTGTCGGCGCAGCAATTACCGAGCATCCCCTTATTCGTGCCGTCAGTTTTACGGGTTCGACAAAGACCGGACGGATCGTTGCACAAGCTTGCGGTAAATTGACAAAACATGTCTGCCTTGAAATGGGCGGGAAAAATGCACAGATCGTGATGCTCGATGCCGATATGGAACTCGCGCTCAATGGTGTGCTCTGGGGAGCATTCGGTACGACGGGTCAGCGATGCACTGCGACTTCTCGTTTGATTCTTCATGAGGATATCCATGATACATTTATCCAACAACTTATTGGTCGTGCCGAGAAATTGAAACTTGGCGATGGATCGATTGAAGGAAATGACGTTGGTCCTATCATTAACCAAAAGCAGCGCGAAAATATCGAGCGTTACGTTGCCATCGGCAAGAAAGAAGGAGCTATCTGCGTTCTTGGCGGAGAAAGAGCCGAAGACGGCGATCTGAAAAAAGGATGGTTCTATAAACCGACGATCTTTACAGGCGTTCTTCCAAATTCGACTATCGCCCAGCAGGAAATTTTCGGTCCGGTGCTATCGGTCATCAAATGCAATTCGCTTGCGAATGCTATTGAGATCACTAATTCCGTAGACTACGGACTCTCATCGAGCCTTTATACAAAAAATATCAACGATGCACTGCTTGCCGTGCGCGATATAGAAGTCGGCATTTGCTATATCAATGCTCCGACGATCGGCGCCGAAGCCCACATGCCCTTCGGCGGAGTGAAATCCACCGGCAACGGCCACCGCGAAGGCGGCTGGGCTGTCTTTGATTTCTACACAGAATGGAAATCGGTCTATCTCGATTACTCCGGGCATTTACAGAGGGCGCAGATAGATAATTGAGGAGCTTGAGATATAACTGTTCGTATCTTTGTCTTAAAAATTAATCATTATGCAAGCTAAAGAGACTAAATTACAGGATATAATAGAAGGTACCAAGCAATATGTGGTTCCACTATTTCAAAGGACATATGATTGGACAAAACCTCAATGGCAAAAATTATGGGATGATTTAGTTGAATTATGTGAGATGGATGCTCCGCGGACTCACTTTATGGGTTCAATCGTGACGATGCCTACCACTTCTGTGCCAGAGGGAGTTGCTAAATATTTACTTATTGATGGTCAGCAAAGGCTTACAACAATTTTTATTGTTCTCACTTTACTAAGGAATAAAGCCTCAGAGGATGAGCAGGAAGAATTTGCAAAAGAAATAAATGATACACTTTTAGTAAATCCATTCAAGAAGGAACACGACTATTATAAGTTAATGCCAACCCAAGGAGATAGGGGAGATTACTATAGTCTAATTCGGAATGAACTTTCACCATCAGAGAGCAAGGTTTTTCAAGCCTATGATTTTTTTGAAAAGAAAATTAAGCAGACAAATTTTGACAAACA
>JANYLL010000150.1 GCA_025357895.1 Ignavibacteriota bacterium | reverse complement strand
CATGAAGTCTATCCTAAAGGCAATGTCTATAGTGCGTCAAAATTTGCAGTAGATGCCATCACGAAAGGTTTGCGGATGGATCTTGTCGATACTCCGATCCGTGTGACGACGATCGATCCGGGTTTAGTTGAAACGGAATTTTCCAAAGTCCGTTTTCATGGCGATGAGGAAAAAGCTGCACAAGTTTATAAAACGATTAAGGCATTATCAGCCGAAGATATTGCCGATGCAATAGTCTGGTCAGCATCGCGCCCCGATCATGTTCAAGTTGCGGAGATCGTTATTTTTCCAACCGCTCAGGCAAGTGCAGCAGTAGTTCATAGGACTGTCTGAACCGGGATTTGGGGAGATTTTGTAGATGAAGAGGATGGAATTTCTTATCTCATAATCATAATAATCCCACCAAACATGGTTCATGATGTTCAAACTTCGGAGTACAAAAATACGAAATAAAAATCGATTTGTCAAGGTGCCCATCGAAGATTTTTTTAGGAATTGCCCAAAATATAGGTGCCTTTCGGCAAATATTTTTTAAAAAGGAAAGTTTACATAGGTGCCTTTGCAGAAATCTTAGTCTATCTGCTAAAGACTAACCACTAACGACCAGAAAACAACTAATACACTTTAGCTGCAGGTATTCAATAACGCACTCTTGACGGCGCTCAAGTATTCGTCTATTACCGATGCGCAGCTTGATCGGAGCGAATGGGGCAGGATATCGGAATCGGCAGTCGGTGCACATCTGCTCAATTCTCTCGGTGGCAAAGATATGACTCTTGAGTACTGGAGAGAAGGCAGCGAGGAAGTGGATTTAGTATTGACGCAAGGTGAGAAATGGATTTCGCTTGAAGTCAAGACGAGTCGGATCAGAAATTCACATTCGGGACTGGAAGCCTTCCGCAAATTGTGGCGGCCCGAGCGAAGCGTCGTAGTAGGCACCAGTGGAATTCCGATCGAAGGATTCCTGCTGAGTGATCCGGGGGATCTGTTTTGATCACGATGTGACGGAGAACTCTTAGCCCAAGGTGAAGTCCTCAAGACAGAGTACTGGGATAATCAGAACGATATTATTTAAGCCCTGAAAGGGCGATGTAAAGTATCTGAATAATGAAGATAAAGAGTGAATGCATAAACTTCATACATTATAGTTCTAATGATCACTCCTTTACGAATTTCCCGCTCCACTGGCCGATAGCACTTTGTGCCCGCAGGAAATAGATACCTGCCGTAAGTCTGCGAATATCAATCGTCCAGCCGGAAGATGTGAGATGAATTTCTTTCGAAGTAATAGGAATTTCTTCACCTTTTCCATTAAACAGGGTGAGCTCTGTTATCGGTTCAGAAGAAGTGACCGTGATTGAATTTTCAGCAGGATTTGGATAGGTATTTAATTCAAATATCCTTCCAGTCAACATGAATGAAGAAATAATGCCTGAACCACATGCTGTTGGCGGGGAGAGGAAGCTTATTGCGGAATCACACGATGTTGACAAAGTTCCACACGGTAAAGTAACATTGATAATTCTTGCAGAGTCAAACCACACTTTTTGTTTTTCTTGTTTGTCCGAATAGAAATTAAAATTAGAATAACCGATATCCCCATCAGAGATATTTGAAAAGTGTAGTTTTGATCTTCCTACCCATTGTTCCCCTGGGATGTCAAGTTTTATATGATTTGTAGTAAACGATGCCAAATAATCAATAGCGCCATCGTAATGGAGCACGAGTTCCACATCACTAGGTTTAGAGAGCCCCTTTATAGTTATTGGTACTTGCATAGCGCAAACTCCTATCGTGTCAGTTTTTTTATCCAATGTTGTGAGTGAAATGGAGGCTAAGTCGTTTTCAGTAAGAATAGAGTCACCGCCACTATTGAATGTTCCCCATATACTACCATCATCACCAAGTGCAAAAATAGTATTATCATTTTTACTGCAGATGAGACGAACATCAACCTCTTTGCTTGGTGGACCTCCAATCGATTTCCAAGTCAATCCCCTGTCAGTAGAACGAACAATACCATCGTGAGATCGTGTCTGACAATAAAGAATGCCGCGCTCTGTACAAATGATTGATGCCGAATAATATCTGTAGGGTTTTTGACCTCTATCTTCAAAAGTTTCACCTGAATTCCCGGAAAAAACGACTCTTCCCAAGCTGTCAAGCTCTGGTGCACGTGTCCCTTCATTCATGACATAATATAAATTTTCATTACATGGATTCACTGCCATAGACCAGCAGTCTACATATGGAGTTGATATTGCCTTCCATGTCGATCCAAAATTTTTTGAATGGTATATCAAAGCCGGTGAAGTTCGGTCAAAGTAAGAAAGTATAAGCAAACTTATCGAATTATTAGATTTATTTACTTGAATATCGTTGGGTTGATATATATTAGTAAACGATGGTGGAAACTGGGGTGAAATATTTTTCCATGTAATGCCTCCGTCAATTGACAACATTATTTCTTGAAGACCAAGAGAGCCGACTATTAGAGAAGACGAAATATACTTTGCATTACTTAATACTTGCAAGGTATTTGTGTTCCAGCTTATTCCTCCGTCCGAAGTTGTATAAAGGAAAACGTTATCAAGTTTTGAATTATGTATGCTGCCGGAAATTATCCCATTGTTTGCATCCCAAAAGTCAAGAGTCGTAAATCTAATCCCAGGAAATTGAGTTGGAGCAACGCTAATAGGAGTACTTACTTTTTGCCAAGTTCTTCCATCATCTCCACTATTCCATAGATAACCGAATTCATCAGTGACCCAGATTTTATCCCCTGCATATGTAATCATCTGATTTCCTGCAATTCCTTGTATTAATGCCGGAGCCAAATTTATCCATTGTCCACTTGTCGT
Organism: Ignavibacteriota bacterium; assembly: GCA_025357895.1. GTDB lineage: Bacteria > Bacteroidota > Ignavibacteria > Palsa-1295 > Palsa-1295 > PALSA-1296. The sequence continues at coordinate 696 of JANYLL010000150.1, read as the reverse complement.
AGCCGTACCAAAATAGAGAAAGATGATAGCGAAGATCGATATTCGAATTGCGGTTTTCATAACATGTTCAGTGTTTTACCTAAAACGTTTTTAAAGTATAGAAGTTACAAATTATTGCTAATTCCGTTATCTAAATTACAATACTCGCGCTGTCTGCCGTAAAGGTCGCCCTTAGCGTTGCCTTTTTCCAAAATCTTTGGTTGAAGTGCTCACTCCCCAATAATCTTCGCCAATTCTTTATGCGAGATGGTCAATGCGACTTCATGATCGATGATGCCGAGTTCGAGCAGGCGTTTGATGGCTATCTCTTTTGTTTTTCCGATGATGTCCTGTGTAGAATCGGTCTTAAAAATATACTTCAGCCACTTAATGCCTTTCGTGAGATGCGTCCGCTCATCGGCATTGACGTAATCAAAGAGCTTGCCATTTAGCTCATCGCCTTTTGAATATGCTTCGCGTGAATGACGCATTACTTCCTGTACGATATTCGCTTCGCCGAATAGATTGATCTCGGCAAGCGAATACTCCGGCGGCATTTTTGTACGGACTTTTATTCCAAGCAATCTATTTGCCAGATCGAATGGGTTGTAACCCAATTCAAGCAAGGCTTTGTGACCGAGTTCTGTGTGGCGCGTTTCATCGTAAATAATCCGCGCAATATCGTAATCGAATCCGAATGGCACATCGCGAATTTCA
>JANYLL010000144.1 GCA_025357895.1 Ignavibacteriota bacterium | reverse complement strand
AATCTCTATCGAATCTTCGATTATCCCAAGCGACTTCCAAAGTTCCTCATTTACTTCACGAAAAAATTCAAGCTTTTCAGGTGTAAAATTTCGAGCCAGAAAGATGGCATCTGGACTGTTGTATTCAGAAATTTTTGCACTCCCATTTTCGGAGTTGGCATATAGATTCCAGACAAAGCTATTGAATTGCATATCAAAAAAAAATGTGTCGTCAATTAACCATTATTAAATCTTCCCTTGACAATTTCATAGTCTGTTTTCAATTCACCCGAGCGTGTACATTCCAATGGATTGTCCTCATTATATACCTTCCATTCCCCACTGATAGAATGATTATTTCTTTTATAGTATAATGCACGGTCATTTGCGTAACTTATCGCTTCTTCGTAGGTTGAAAATGATTTGTCTTCGCTTCCGGCTTCCGCTGAAAAACCAATGTTAGCTTTATACATGTTTTATTCAATGGGACTCAAACTATGTTTAAATTAGCTTAGTTTCACTGATCACTCCCCCAGCGAAAAAAACTCTGCTGATTCAACTGTATGCAGAAGCAGTGTTCCGGCACGGACGAGATCAATTAAAATTTTCGAAGCAACGCGGCGTGTGAGTTACTTTTTCAATCTAATTCCCAAATCCTTGCAAATCTTTTTTTCGAGAAAATCGTCAACTTCCTTATGACGGGGTATCGTAGAAGTCTTTTTACTCGAAGGGTTAAGATAAACGGTATGATTTGCTCCTTCTCTGAGGAATTTACAGCCTTGCTGGTCAAGAAGCTGAATAAGGTCGCGCCCGTTTCACACTTCAACTTCTTACTCTTCGCGTAAGACAGGTTCACCATGAAGTTCTTCACGACCTAATGTACGATTTGATTCAATAATAAGAGTGACCGCTTCCTTCAAACTTTCGCGCGCTTGTTCGAGGATATGTTCCTGCACATTAGCGCCGGGGAGTTCTTCTACATAGCCGATATACCAATCACCCCGCTGCTGATAAACTGCCGATAAAGTTGTATGCATAGAAATAGAACATCAAATTTTCTCTTTCCGCTCCGACAAATCATGTCCTATTCCCCCAGCGAAAAAAACTCTGCTGATTCAACTGTATGCAGAAGCAGTGTTCCTGCACGGACAAGATCAACTAATATTTTCGAGGCACGGCGGCGGGAGATATTGACGAGTTCAGCAAATTCACCTACAGTTATTTTCCCATTCTCTTCAAGATATTCGAACAGCACACGCTCGTTATATCCGATAGCAATGCGCAGAGGCGGGGCATCGGTGCGGAATGCGCGCATGACCTTCATCACCTCCTTGCTTGCCTGAAGTGATTTATCTTTCACTCGCACAAATCCTGTTCGCGCGCCGTTCACCACTCGCTTGCCTGCAGCATCGTATTCGATAAGCGTATGAGGCTTATTCATACTCGTTGGAACTGTGACGGCAATAATATCTTTTTTTCCTGACCACGGAATAATATCACAGGATATTGCAATAGGCGGATCGCAGAGGAATTGGCTGGTGTGTTCGATCTCTGAGAGCTCAGATTTTTCGCTTTGCAAACCAAATACGCTTCCGTCGTCATCAACTCCGAAAAGTATCGTGCCGCCTTTGGTGTTCGCGAAGGCGATCATCTCCTTCGCAATTTTTTCGGGCGAAGAAAAATGCCGCTTGAATTCGATATGAAGTCCCTCGCCTTCACTAATGAGCGCCATCACATCGCGGCGAGTTACTTTTTTGCGGTAGGCGGCTTTTTCTTCGATCATTCCTTCGAACATACAATTACTTTTTCCTTCGTCAGAATATAATACTCTCCTTTATATACGAACATTGCAACTGCATGATTCAAATTTTCGGGTAGGACGTATGAGACTTTATAGGACAAATCGTTTGCATCGAAAACTCTAATAATATTTGTATTTTTAGTAAATGCGAAGATAATATTATCCGACGAAGAAAGTTTTATATTGTGTATTTCATTATATCGAATTCGGCTTTGCGGAAGATATGCGTTATTAAAAATAATAAGCGAATGGGAATTTGCATCGGCAATAGTTAGGAATTCATTTCCTGCAAGAGCAAGAGATAGAGGATTCATCTCAGCTCCGGTTGTTGTGCCGGACAATGAGATTGCTTGCTGTGAACCGTTTTCAGGTTGGATGCTAACTGCTCGTTTATTCTCGCCGTCAATGATATAATAATTTCCCGCCGATGAAGCACGAACTGCAAGAGGATATCCGAATTGTATTTTCGAACCGGATATATGGCCTGAAATCGTTGCTTGCCAGATCAGATCTTTCGAATAAATTTCGATGCGATGATTATTTCTATCGGCAATAGCTACTGAATTCGTTAGCGAAGCATCAATATCTTTTGGTTCATCAAATTGATTATGCTCTTTGCCAAGTGCTATCACTCCGCGAATGCTATCACCCTTCGTATTGAATTTATAAACTCCCGGTGCGCCTTCGTCAACCACATACACATTTCCGAAGGCATCGATTGAAATTGCAGAGGCATTAATAAAATTTCCGAATTGTCTTTGCACTCTAAGCGTGCCTGAGAATGTATCTTTCTCAAAGGAATTCGAGTTGGAGTTGCTTGCTGCACAAGAGGAAAGGAAAAGAAGTGCACTAAAAATGAACGCGCATTCCAATACGCCACGGTTCTTCATGCGTTTTAGGAGCTTCGAGATAGGAAGTGTTTGTCGGATCGGAAACATCGAAGTCAAATAAATGTGCGGAAATATACGCATCTAATAGATTTGCAAGATAGACAAGCGCAGCATAGATATAAAATTTATCGCGGTCATCACGGTAGAACTCGCGTTGGTTAGCATATCGATTCGCATTGAACTGATCACCCCTGGCAAGTTGGTTATTTACTGAATCAATATCAGTATGATAACGTCCGTTCTGTATATATGCTCCGACAAAACAACCAGCGATCCCCGCCATAATGAACGGTGCTTTATACCATCCGCCTGTGTAGATCTGCCCTGCGCCAGGCAATACTGCGCTTAAAACAATTGCAAGTGTAGGCGATCTCTGCATGTGAAAATGTCCGGTATCGACAATGACTTTCGCATCATGAGTCGAATCGCGAAACTGTGCCTGCGAACCGCCTGCAAGCAAAGATAGAAAACAGATAGACAGTAAATATCGGCTCATTATTACAACACTCTGGCAATACATTCTATCTCCACTCGCGCCCCCTTCGGTAATGCGCTCACAGCAACAGTGCTGCGCGCAGGTTTTACATCGCCGAATGCCTTTGCATACACTTCATTTACTTTTGCAAAATCATTCATATCTGTTAAAAAGATCGTTGTCTTGATGACACCTGAAAGATTACTGCCGCCCGCCCTTAAAACTACTTCTAAATTTTTTAATGCCTGTTCGGCTTCCACTTCGATGGAAGAATTCTTCATCGCCCCGGTTTTTGGATCGAGAGGAATCTGTCCCGAGCAAAACAAAAGATCTCCTTCGCGAACTGCCTGCGAATAAGGACCTATCGGCTGCGGTGCGTTGGGGGTTAGGATTGTGGTCATGTTATTTTCTATTTGTCATTGCGAGGAGGGCTTTAGCCCGACAAAGCAATCCCCTAAGGTATAGTAGAAAGCAACATTCAGACAACCTTTTGGGGATTGCTTCGTCGTCGCTTCGCGACTCCTCGCAATGACACTTTATTAATTTTCCTCCCGAATATTCATCAACATTTCACTGATTCTTTCGAGATCATCACTTGAATAAAATTCTATTGCTATTTCTCCCTGCTCTCCAAATTTTTGCCTGATGCGAACTTGTGTGCCGAGCTTTTGCTTCAGACTGTTTTCAAGCGGTATCATTTCGGTAATTTGATCTTCGCCGGAATTCGCAGCTTTCATCGGTCTGCCCGATTTCTTACGCGAGGTGCTGCCATTTGTAACACTGCTGTCTGTTGCCACTTTCCGGGCAAGTTCTTCGAGTTTACGGACAGAATATCCGTCGGCGATAGCTGAGCGCCAAACAACGACCTGATGAGCCATATCCGGAATTGCCATGATCGCCTTCGCATGACCCATGCCAAGTTCACCTTTGCGAAGGGATTGCTGAATTTCATTCGGCAATTTTAATAGACGCAAAAAATTCGAAACAGTCGTGCGGTCTTTTGAAATTCTCTCGGCAACTTCATCCTGTCGTAAGCCGCATTCCTGAATCAATCGCTGATAGGATTCTGCTTCTTCGATCGGATTAAGATCTTCGCGCTGGACGTTCTCAACGATTGCAAGTTCAAGCATCTTACGATCGCTCGGAACGTCAATGACAAATGCCGGAATTTCATCAAGACCAGCAATGCGCGATGCACGGACTCTACGCTCGCCGGAGACAAGTTCGTATTTTCCACCGAGAGTGCTGCGAAGAGTTACAGGCTGGATGATCCCATGCTCGCGAATGGATTCGACTAATTCGCCAAGAGATTCAGGAGTAAAATCTTTTCGCGGCTGAAAAGGATTCGGTGAGATAAGATCGAGGTTAACAAATGCCGTTGCCTGCAGCCTACCACCAAGATCGGCAGAGTGAGTTATTTCTTTCTCTGTTTCGGACGAGGAAGATTCAGCGCCGGGTATCAGCGCTCCAAGTCCTTTGCCTAATATGAATTTATTCTTTGACATTGCACAACATCAAGTTAGTAGGACGGACTTTCTTGTCCGTCCGTGATACCGGACAGGAATGTCCGATCTACTTTTTTATCTTCGGATTTCTTACAATCACTTCTTTCGATAGATCGAGATAATTTTTTGCTCCGGTGCTGAATGGATCGTAGATCACAACAGGCTGCCCGAAGCTTGGCGCTTCCGATAGACGCACATTACGCGCGATCACCGTCTTAAATACTTTCGTATTGAAATATCGCTGCACTTCACCGACAACTTGATTGGATAAACGAAGCCGGCTATCGAACATTGTCAGCAGTACACCCTCAATATCAAGTTCGGGATTCAAATGCTTCTTGACGATATTGATCGTGTTCAGTAACTGCCCTAACCCTTCAAGCGCGTAATATTCACATTGCACAGGAATGAGTACGCTATCACTTGCAGAGAGTGCATTCAATGTTAGTAAACTCAAAGATGGCGGGCAATCAATCAAAATATAATCGTAACTTGTTTTTAAAGGCATCAGCGCACGCTTCATCACGCGCTCACGGTCTGCCACATCAATAAGTTCTATCTCAGCGCCGACAAGATTAATATGCGACGGAAGCAAAAACAAACGAGATACTTTTGTCTCAATAATTGCTTCGTTAGCTTTCAGGGAATTAACAAGAACTTCATAAATAGTTTTCGTCAGCGGTTTCGGATCGATTCCTAACCCGCTTGTGGCATTCGCCTGCGCGTCTATATCAACTAAAAGCGTGCGGAATCCTGCCATCGCAAGCGATGCCGCCAAATTAACTGCCGTTGTGGTTTTACCGACTCCTCCCTTTTGATTCGCAATCGCAATGATCTTCCCCATGAATATCCGATGTCCTTTTTTAATCGTAAGCCGGGAGTATAACGATAAAAGCAGATGAAAAATTAATATTATAAAAAGATTATAATTTGTGGGATTATGTTTTACTGCGAAGCCCTGGTAACCGGTTTATTTTCCAATATTTTAGCATTTCGCACACGAGAAATTAAGCTCTTTATAATAACAAGTAAACAAGAGGGTTGTGGAAGCGCAAACAACTAGTAATATGTATTGTACGCAAATATTTCGATTATGTTTCAACATAAATCTTCACCGAAGCTTCAGCCATTTATAAGCGAGCTGTATACATGAACTTTCAAGGGAGTACTTATTCTTATTCCGAACGATATGGTTGGATTATTAATAATTACCCTGCCAAGCTGATTGAATATTTTAAGGTGCAATTTTTATCCTTATTCTGTGGACACCAATGGTTTTAACATCCTGTTTCACTTGTATATCAGATAATAGACAATGAATGCAATCATCGTTTTGATTCTATGTATTACTTCCATAGTATCTTCTGCCAATGCACAATGGGAACAAGTCCCGATTTCCATTGGTGGTCATTTTTCTGATATTGTTTCTATAGGCACAAAACTCTACGCAGGGGGAGAAGGGGGTATTTTTCTTTCTACCGATAATGGAGATCACTGGGTTAATATTTTAAATGGATACAGTATCACAGCGCTTGCAACAAATGGAAGAACTCTTTATGCCGGTACTGACCATCAAGGTATTTTTTTTACAATCGACGATGGCAGAAGCTGGATTGTGGAGAGGGATCTGTTTCTAAATGAAAAAATTCTTTCTATCGCTGCAGAAGGAGATAATGTATTATCCGGAACCGGCACAAATGTTTTTTTATCAAGCGATGGAGGAAATAGTTGGAGAAAACGGGAAATGGGTGGGACCTTCGAACATTCATTCAACATGAATGGTAATCTGTTCCTTGCAAGTACTTGGAATGGCCTATTTCTTTCTCGTAATGGTGGTATTTCTTGGGAGAATATGGCTATTGGCAGCATTGGTTATTTTTTTAATTATATTCTTAAAACAGTAACAGGACTCTTCGCCAAAGATTATATTAATGGGAATATTTTTCAATTATGGAATTATGGCTCCTCCGGCAAGGAAATTAATATAGGGACTGATAATACCAACTGTCTTGCTACAGATGGGCAATATCTTTTTGCTGCTGAAAAAGATGGAAAAATTCTTCGGATCTCAGGTGAATTTAAGGTTGACACTATAATAACTAATCTGACTTATATTAATATACTTTTTATACATGGTACAAGTATATTCATTTCAAGTGGGGATGATAATATTTTCCGATCGGATGATGGAGGAAAAACATGGAAGAAAATAAACCTTGGTCTTCAGTTCGTTAATCAATATATTCAAGCTCTTGCATCGGATGGGAAGCGCCTTTTCGCAGGGGCAGAAAATGGCGCCTTCGTTAGTTCTGATATGGGTAAAACGTGGCTTCGTACCGATATATACAACACTTTTGTTCACGCCTTTGCATCAAGCGGAATCTACTTAGTTGCCGGAACCAATAGCGGCACATTTTTTTCCAATAATTCAGGAAATACGTGGACATCACTCGATAGTGGAATTTATGGGAATGTCTATTCAGTTGCTATTCTCGACTCCACTATTTTTACGTCCAATGGAGGGGGTATCCTGAAGTATTTACCGACAGGAAATTATTCTAATTCTCTATGGAATTCTGGTCCCGCCATTGCAATGGCAACTATTTCAAATAGATTATTTGCTTCCGATTTCTATGTAGATAGCCTTTATCTAGGTTTATATCAGTATATGCCAGACCTCAACACATGGACTGATCAACAATTAAATGGGTGCGTTATTTACTGCATTTATTCATTCGGAATGAATTCTTTTGCAGGTACAAATTCCGGTCTTTATCAATCTACAGATAAAGGGAGCAGCTGGCAGAAAACTGGGTTTCAGATTCCAGTGAAGTCTATTACTTCTGATGGAATAAATATCTTTGTTTCAACTGACAGTGGCATAGTCTATCAAAGTCAGGATGAGGGAATTAGCTGGATTAGCATCAGTCAAAATCTTCCTTCAGCAATATCATTATTTATTTTGTCACCATATCTTTTCGCAGGCACTAAAAATGCATCTGTTTGGCGGCGCCCACTCAGCCAGCTTACGGTATCAAAAGCATTGAATACACAATTTACTTTCACACAAAATTATCCCAATCCATTCAAAGAAAAAACTACTCTTACATTTTCATTATCAGAAGGTGGATATGCTGCATTGAAAGTGTTTACTTTACTTGGGGAAGAAGTTGCCTCACTTGGCGGAAAATTTTACGAAGCAGGATTACATCAGGTAGAATGGGATTCGAGGCGAGCACCGCCGGGTGTATATTATTGTCAGTTGCGAGCAGGTAATTTGATCGAAACAAAAGAAATGGTCATAAGTCGTTAGCAGACTTCACCGCAGCTTTAGCCACATAAATGCTGCTACGACGAGGGAGTGCGTAATATGCCCCGTACGTATAAGATCATCGATCTTTTCTAATGGCTCCAATCGAACAATAATATTTTCGTGTTCATCGAATTTTTGCTCACCCACCTGCTTCACATTTGTAATGAGATAAGTATAACAAGTATTATTTAAAAATGCCGGATTGGGAAGAACTTTACCCATAAGAGTTATTTGGCTTTCATCGCTCATAACATATCCTGTTTCTTCGCGGAGTTCGCGCAATGCTGCGTCTTTAGGAGCTTCATCTTTCTCTACCAATCCGCCGACGATCTCAAGTTCAAAATCTTCAGACCCGTGACGGAATTGCTCGACAAGTACGACATTGTTGTCAGGTGTGATGGCAATAACATTTATCCAATCGGCTGCATCAAGTACATAGAACTCACCGTTCTTCTGCGTTCCTTCTTCATGACGTCTGGATTTTTCCAGACTGAAAATACGCGTCTTCGCAAGAACCTCATTATCCTTCGTGATCCAGCGCGGAAGTATGGAATGACCTCTTTTCATTTATTAATAAACCTGCATTAAACTCACTACAAGCAAAATAATTATTGCCGCCCACACTTCAAATTGTTCGACCATTCGAATACGCCATAAAATGATTTCGCGCGGCGAAAGATCTTCGCTTCCCTCTTTTTCACTTCGAGCGTTTTCAATTTCTTTATAACTCGATCGGAGCATTAAACTAAGTCCGGCAAGAATAAAAAAAAGAAGTATTTTTATATGAGCTAAGATAAGCCAGAGCGTTGAAAAATCGAAGAAGATAAATCGCGTTGACCAGAGCAAAACGATAATGCCTGTCACAAAAACCGTCCATAACATCATCCATGTAAATCCGAGGAAGCGAACCTTGATGCGCTGCTGAAGTTCGTAAGCATCTGCGCCATAATACTCAAAGATGGGACGTGTTACTCCCGTAAGGAAGAGAATACCGCCAAGCCACGCAACTGCTCCGAAAAGATGGGTATAAAGTGCTGCCCAGTAAATATATGTGATGCCGGAAATAGATGCGATGATCAGATGCATAGTTAGTAGTTGTAGGTATGCTAATAATTAATGTGAGACTACAATTTTCTTTTGCAGGGAAACATTTCCATCACTAAGAGAAATAAAATATTCGCCATTTGCTATATCATTGAGATCGAAGTTTTTTTCATACGTGCCCGGCGAAAGATCACCTTGAAAAAGTCTTTTAGAGAATGAGCCGGTAACAGATGAGATCAGAACTGAAACATTTTCTGATTTTGGTACAGCAAACCCAAGAGTACATTTGCCGTTCACAGAGGGATTTGGATACACCGAAATAATTCGCAAAGCATTCGCTGAGATCTGACGAATCCCGGAGACACCGGCAAATGGGTTGTTGATATATGCGTAAACCTCTCCATCGGGGAACCCCTTACGGTCTTCAGTCCAGGCGTAGGCATACGTTGATCCACGAATAGCGCATCCTATATAATCACCGATGAAGGGTGAATAGGTGTAGTCCGTAATCTTCAATGGATCAAAAAGAGAGTCTGAAAGCTTGGTGTATGTTACGGGTCCTTCAATATGGACTATCGCGCGATACGCTTCGAGTTTGATATTTTTTGGATCGTCCTGAGACGAATAATAAAGAACATGTACGTCGCCGTTTTCTTCATTAATACCTATCCAAGGCATAAAACGATCGGTATGTAAATCAATGCTATCCCCCAAATAACCCAATGGGTATGGGCGAGTCCAGGTTATACCTGCATCCGTAGTTTTTACATAATAAAGCATCGCCGAATTCATAGTATCATTCCATTTATGATACGAGCCATAGACAACATGCAGTGTATTGAGATGCGAATCATAATCCATAGTAATATATGGGAAAGCCTGAATACCATTCCGACCTTTGAGAGCAGGAAGAAATATCTTATCACTATACGGAAAGTTTAAATAATCAGCGATCTTGCGACGAATAAAAGTTGCTCCTTGATCGAATGAGATCAGCAGGTAATGCGCTCCTGGGGTGCCGTCACCTTTATATTCACTATATGTGTAAAAAACATTGCCATCTTTATCAACTTTAACCTGCGAGAAAAAACCGGAGCCATTATCAATCCTGACCGGAGTGCTCCAATTCTGCGCCAGATTATCACTCCATGCCAATTGTAAACCTTGCTTCGATGTATCGGCGTCGAAGTGCATCCACGAAATATAAATTCTTCCGTTTGTCGAACTCGTTGTTCCGGTATCAACAGCAAGACTTTCTTTATCCTCCGAACTTGCAGATTTTCCATTACCAAAGACTACAGGTTCGCCATACGTCCATAGCTCACCATCGGCGGAATGAGCTACCATGATATTATACATGTGAAGTTGAGGGTTTGCAATCAAAAAAGCATAATAGAAGCCTCCGTATTGATCTGCTGCGACAAAAGGATCGCCAAAGGCAATATATGGTTTCGGAGGAATGGGCATACGTGAGGTATTCCATGATCGCCCGCCATCTTTTGAAAGAAATACGGGCATAGAGCGAACGTCTTCAGGTTCATCATTTGAACCGATGAGAATCAGATTGGCGTCATTTCGACTTATAGCAACGGAAGTTTCTTCCTGGCCGAATGGATCATTCGATACATCCTGAATAAATACACCGGGTTGACTTTGCGGCTCCGGTGGATTTGTCTGATATTGCAGCCCCAGATGTAATTTTTCAGCTACGTTATGAAGTGTTGTTTTCCGATAGACCTCACTTCGCTGATAAAGCCATTCGCCATTCTCGCGCTTAGCTAATTCTTCACGTAAGGCTTTTTTAAACGCATCTTCTCTGTCAATGGCTTGAGCATAAGCACTGACAGTAATAAGAAGAAAAATGCAAATGCGAATGATCATTCCAATATGCGTTTCTACGATGACATGACTCAATTCCCAATTGTTAGGGCAAATGTATTAAAATAACAAAAGCCGCAACAAATCGTTGCGGCTTAATACTATTGATCCGGCAGCCTGAACAAGGGTAGGCTGAAGCCATCTAAAAAAATTATCCTTGAACCCAAATCTTCGTCATTTCAGCAGCTTTACCCGGATTATCTCCCTTGATGTGCGGAAGATTTTCGATCTTGTCCATCACATCATATCCTTCTATAAGCTGCCCCCAAACGGTATACTGCTTATCAAGGAAACCGGCATCGGCATGGCATATGAAAAATTGACTTGATGCAGAATTCGGATTACTTGATCTTGCCATCGAAGCAACACCTCTGGCATGATGAACTTTGCTGAACTCTGCAGGAATATTTTTCTCTGATCCTCCGATGCCGTCATTATCCAAATTATCATCTTTGGAATTCGGATCGCCTCCCTGAATCATGAAATCCTTGATACAGCGATGGAATGTACAACCGTCATAAAACTTTTCTCCGGCAAGACGAGTGATCTGCTCAACGTGTTTCGGTGCAATTTTATCAAAAAGCTGTAGTTTCATCGTGCCTAACTTCGTTTCTATCACAAGTATTTTTTTTGGGTCCGAGGAATAGGAATCAAGTTCTGTTCCTGTATAAGGGGCTTCGGTTTTTGTATCGGTCATTAGTTTAGATTTTAAATAGTAATCTTATTGTATTTCTTCAACATAGAGTTTCGTCATTATGGCATCTTTACCCGGATTTACAGATCCATCCGATGTCTTGCTATACTTCCCGCTAAGAGCAAGAGATACAATACTATCAAGGGTTGCATACCCTTCCACAACCTGTCCCCATGCTGTATAGTGTTTATCCCATTCGGAATGATCTTTTACACAAATAAAGAATTGGCTGGATGCAGAATTAATATCGTTTCCAATCGCCATCCCGCAGACTCCTCGCATAAAACTTACATCATTGAACTCAGCCTTCAACGGTCCTCCCATACCTCCGAGACCATCATTTGATAGATCTTCATCTTTTGAGTTCGGATCACCTCCTTGAATGAGAGATCCATTTTTTACGCGGTGAAACGTCGTACCGTCGTATTGTCTGGATTGTGCCAGCATAAGGATCTGCCCTATATGCCTTGGAGCAACTTTATCGAAAAGTTGGATCTTCATCGTTCCCTGCTTTGTCTCAATAACTAAGAGCCTGTTGGGGGAGGAGCAATACTTATCAAGCACTGCGCCGGTATATGGAGCAGTTATTGTTTTGTTGCCGCTAGCGCAATTCAAATTTGCAAAAAGCAACAATGCCAAGTATGCAAGGTATGATATATTTTTCATAAAGTATGAGCGGCTTACATTTTATTTCTTTTTAGATTTTTTACTCTTTTTACCCTTTTTTGGCTTTTCTACTTTAGCCGCTTTCGTCTTTCCATTTTCGATGTAAACTTTTGTCATCTGCGATGCTTTTCCGGGATTATCTCCTTGTACTTTCGGAAGATCTTCTATTTTATCGAGGACGTCATATCCGGAAATAAGCTGTCCCCAAACCGTATACTGATGATCTAATGATGAAGCAACTGCATCACAAATAAAGAATTGACTGGTTGCGGAATTCGGATCCTGTGTGCGTGCCATTGAACAAATTCCGCGGACATGAGGAACCACACTGAACTCCGCATTCAATCTTTCTCCCATTCCACTGGTACCATCATTTGAAAGATCATCATCTTTTGAATTAGGATCGCCGCCTTGAATCATAAACCCTTTAATGCAGCGATGGAATGTACAGCCAGTGTATTTTCCGTCCTCAGCAAGATCGGTAATTTGTTTTACATGGTGTGGCGCCAATTTGTCAAAAAGCTGAATCTTCATTGTACCCTGCTTTGTCTCGATAACAAGAAGTTTTTTGGGATTGGAACAATATTTATCCAGTTCAGCACCGGTATATGGCGGTGTATCTGAAACTTTTACCATTTTCATTTGGCTTGCGCCATTTGAAACAAAAATACCAGCGATAAAAAAGAAAGCTAAAATAAAACTGCGCATAGTGTATGAAAATAAAGTTAATAAAGAAATAGAAATGTGAAAACCCTTCAGGTATTACATAAGGTTTCAATAGAATTGGAAGTACAGAATGACAGCTTCCAACTAGTAAACTTCCTATACTTATAATGCGGTTATAGTGCCTCTTCTAATGCTCGCAAATATTCCCACGAATAAATCCCGGTATCATGTCCATCCTTCCAAACTGCCTGAACACCATATTGCCCCATTGGTTTAAGATTTATAAGTTCATACATTCCTTCCTGAAAAACCAGAAGGGGAGCAGGCTTATAAATTTTCCCAAATAGCACTTCTCCTTTGCATCCGGCGCAAGGACATTCATCACGAAGAAGTTTTATAGCCAGCACAGAAACATGTCCGTCATCCCAGATAATACGGAGTTCATTCGATGAGGAATCTCGTTTGATTTGGGTCGGGCGCATGTTATTTCCCCTGCTCAATTACTGTAAATCCTCTGGGTACAATAAACTTCGTCGTGTCAACAGTCCAAAGCGTATCGATATTTTTTATCATCATCTCAAGCGAGCCATTCTCAGAAGTAGCATGCTTTCGCAATAGAAGACCATTCCAGATCCACAGAGTTAAAAAACCATCAATCTGCTGCCATTTTGTTGTTAGCTTCCCTGCGACGGTATCTATTCCGATATTTTTAAAATAATTTTTTTTCATCTCCGCCTCAATATATTCTTGCGGAGTAGGTATATCTTTTCCTTCGAGATGGTAAAGGCTGTCGAGTGACCGATTATGTTCGTGAGCAGCCTGCATTTGAGTAAAATCTATCTTATACATATCTGCCAAACGCGTAATGGCGCCGTTATCGGAGGAATGGATTTCTTTGGGACCAAGAACTTCAAACTTCGAGTGTCGTGCTTCGTATTTGCCATAACCGGATACAAAGAATTCTTCTATACCGCGAACATCTCCGCTATATTCATAAACAAGATGCACGCGGTCATACGGATATCGCTTCATATCATTAGATGAACCCGAAACAGGTTCGCCGGATTTTTTGCAGCCAAAGACAAGAAGCCCCAGGAAGCTGAAAAACAATATTTTTCTAAAAAAAACAATGTTACGATATCTCATGTTTTCAAACCATTTTTATTGGCTGCATTCTCAGCAGGTGCGAGAAATATGCCAGTGATAATTTTTCTTCCAAAGAATTCATTTTTAACCGCTCATTTAAATTCTTAAAATCCACAACATCAAGCTCCTGATCCTGGTTGAAACAGCTAAAGACGAATCCGGTCTCCTCCTGAGTTACAGGGTCAACATGCTTTTGTAAACATTGCGCACAGACCTCTTTCATCATGCACTGCATGGTGCTATTGATCGAGCCTATTGCCGTGTGATCCTCTTTCATCAATGCACCTAAAATTCCGTCCTTTCTTCGCGCTGCCTTTACTGCTGCCATCATCCTATCAGAGCCGATTGCAATAATTCTATCGACTGTACCCAAAGGATATGTTCTCTCAATGCCAAGTTCACCCTGATGATATGCAAGTATTGCCTGAATTATATTACCGCGGAAATGCGCATCCTGCTTGCGGGCAGGCTCTATTTCAATTCCCTTATCCGTTGACCATATCAATTGATCAGTTGAACTTTCGAGTTCTTCCCGCTTAAAAAGATCTGCACCATCTTTATATCCGGCAAAATAAATAACTTTATTATTATTTTCTTTTAAGGCTTTCGCAATGGAAAATAACACGGCATTTCCAAGTCCGCCGCCTGCAAGGAGCACCGTTTCATTTTCGGGAATTTCAGTCGGTGCTCCTGTTGGTCCCATAACTACAACTGGTTCACCAGGCTTCAGTGCGGCACAAAGACGCGAACTGGACCCCATTTCAAGCACGATGAGAGAAAGAAGCCCTGCGCTCTTATCAACCCAAGCTCCTGTAAGTGCTAAGCCCTCCATGGAAAGAGTAGTGCCATTTATTTGCGGCGCAAGTTTTTCAAAATTTTGGAGACGATAAAATTGACCCGGATGAAAATGTCGCGCCGCTGCCGGAGCCTTAACGATCACTTCGACGATAGTACTTGTCAGACGATCGACTCTGACGACTTCTCCGTGAAGATCTTCGTCTAATTTCTCCTTGAATTTATACCACTCTCCAATGGGACTCATAGGGCGGATGGTCTCATCTTTGAAGAGTGAGTATAGTACATGGGGATATCCATCTCTGGCGCTTGCCATAGCTTTCACGACATTGCCGGCATAACGAGGATGGTTATCGCCATAGAAGGTAATATATTTTCCGGCTTTTGTGTAACTTGTAAAAAAACCATCCGTTGCTTCTTTGAATTCACCGTTCAAATGAAATGGTTGGAAAAAATTATTCCATTCATCTTTTTTAAATGTACCGGGAAATTCTCTCTCATATATTGTATTCGGGCTTGTTCCGGCAGCCACACAAACTGATTTTGCCGCGATCTCAACAAATTCTCCGGAGCCGCGAAGTTTGCCGTCTTTTTCTTTCTGACGTTCGAAGATAAGTGCACGGACTGCGCCATGCTCATCGGCAAGCGCTTCGGTCGGCGACATATTTTCAACATAATAGATCCCTTCTTCGAGTGATTTCTCAACCTCTTCGTGATTCAAACGGTAAGCAGGTGATTCTACAAGAGACCTCCGATAGACAAGCGTCACACCGCCCCATTTACGAATCAGAGGGGTGAAGTTCGGTTTTTCATTTGCAGCTAAAGCTCGTTCACGCTCGGAACGAATTTGTCTGCCGTGATCCAAAAGTGTCGTAAGAATATCTTTCTCTTCATGAGTAAGCTGCGAAGTGAAATGTTCTTCACTATATTCTCTTGATAGAAGTTCATATCGCTCTAAAACTTTTTCTAATTGTACAGGATAATACGCAGCAAGTTCGGTCGCAGTATCAATGGCTGTAAGTCCGCCTCCGATCACCACAGCAGGAAGCTGCACCTGCAGATTTGCCATTGTATTTTTCTTTGCAGCTCCGGTAAGTTGTAATGCCATGAGGAAATCGCTTGCTTTACGAATGCCGCGAATGAGGTTATTTTTCATTGGCACGATTGTCGGCTTACCTGCACCGCTGGCAATTGCAATATGATCGAAGCCATAGCCATCGAAAGCATCTTCGATCGTTACTGTACCGCCGAACCTCACACCTCCATAGATAGAGAATGTATTGCGCCGCGTAAGAGTCAAATATATTAGTGTCAGGAAATTTTTATCCCAGCGTACCGTGATACCATATTCAGCGACACCGCCAAAACCATCCATTGTCCGCTCATCAAGCTTTGAATAAATATCCGACCAATGTTCGATAGGCTTCGGAGCGATCCATGTATTATTTTTTATCGTTCCGGTTAATTCTTCGCTAAGCGGTTCGATCTTAAGACCGTCAATACCGGCAACGCCAAATCCTTCATTGAGAAGATAATGCGAAAGAGTATATCCCGCCGGTCCCAGCCCGACGACCAATACATTCTTCCCGTTATATGGCAAAACGTGTGGACGTTTGATATTCAGAGGATTCCATCGTGTGAAAAACCCATAGATCTCCACTCCCCAAGGCATCTTCAGAACATCCGTAAGCGCTCCTGTCTCCGCTTGCGGAATATTGACAGGTGTTTGCTTTTGATAGATGCAGCTCTTCATGCAATCGTTACAGATGCGATGACCGGTGCCCGGGCACATCGGATTATCAAGCATGATCAGAGCAAGTGCACTGATCGCATCGCCTTCAGAAAGCACTAAATGCATCTCTGAGATTTTTTCATCGAGAGGACAGCCATCAAGTTTGATCCCAAGCGGATTTTTCTTTGCAGAACCGTCTTTCTCATGTAAACCCTTCGAGCATGAGTCCTTCGACCGATCGTGACAGAAGATACAATATTCTGTTTCTCCGCGAACTTCACGAGGATTCATTCGTTCATCGGTGAGTGCAAATCCGACACGCCTGCGATATTCATCTTCGGGACCAACGAATTTTTCCTTCAGTAATTCATCAGGATGAATGATCTCGACAAGATGCGAGTAATCCATATTCATCGGAAGATGATAACTTGCCCAATGCTTTACTTCTTTATGAAGTTCTTCGTCATACTCACGCGCTGCGCAAAATGCCAGAAATTTTTCAACTGACCCCTCTCCGAGCGCAGCAAGCTCGGCACTCGAACTCTTTTGATATTCAAGAAGAGACACAGCCATTAATGAAGTTGCAAGTTCATCATCATAAGAAATAAAATTATCGGCAAAGTGAAACTTCAGTGTTGTATCGTAGAAGTTTTTTAGTTGATCAAGCGGTGCTACTTCAAGACATTTTTCTAAACTCGGATATTTTTTTAATGCCTGACGCTGCAGAATTTCCTGTTTGAACTTGAAGATGACTTTTTCTCGCGCAGCAAGATCCAGACCTGCCTTGCGGCTCTTTTCAATACCGAAAAGCTTTGCAACAAAACTTCCGACAGACGGAGCCATATCGACAAGCAACTGAGAAATTTCTACCGGAGTCAGGCCATTACCACCCTTTGTTGAATACTCGTGCCAGCGAGAATGCAGCAAAGCATCGCGCATCTTTACCTCCGCAAGAAAGAGAGAGTGAAGTTCTGCTAATTTGGAAGGCTCGTAAAGATCGGAATATGTAAATCCTGGAATCGCTAATTGTAGTGTTGGCACGAGGGCAAATGTCCTTCTGATAAATTATGGTTTTAGTGAGACGGACTAAAGTCCGTCCACGAAATGATAAATCTTTCTTAGGCAACGGCTTCGGCAACTTGTCTGCGTTTTGCTTCCAAGATGTCGAGTAGTTTATGAAATGCTTCTTCGAATTTCTTTACGCCGTCGATCTGAAGTTCTTCTGCGACTTTTTCCGTATCGATGCCGATAGAGCGCAGCGTGTCGATCGTCTTATGGGCATCATCTAATTCTGAAGAGAGCATATCCGCTGCTACTCCATGATCAGCGAAAGCTTTTAATGTGTCGTCCGGCACAGTCGTTACAGTCTCCTTGCCGATCAGCGGTTCTATATAGAGCACATCGCTGAATGCCGGGTTCTTCGTGCTCACACTTGCCCATAGGCAGCGCTGAACATGACCGCCTGCTTTTCGTATTTCTTCAAAATCTTTTCCGTAAAATATCTCCTTATATCGCTCGTAAGCAAGTTTGGCATTTGCATTCGCTGCTTTGCCGAGCAAAGACTGGTATTCAGATCCTTTGACGGTAAGAAGATTATCTACGTTCGTATCGACACGTGACAGAAAAAAGCTAGCGACACTCCGAATGTTTGAAATTTCTTTACCGGCTCTTAATCTATCGTTCAAGCCGTTAATATACGCATGAGCGACTTGAGTATAATTCTCGATCCCGAAAAGCAATGTCACATTTACATTTATACCTTCACTGATCGTTTTACGAATAGCCGCAAGCCCTAACGGAGTGCCGGGAATTTTGATCATAATGTTGGCACGGTCAACAACTTTCCATAAATGCTGTGCTTGTGCAATCGTTTCATCTGTATCATGAGCAAGTGTCGGATCGACTTCAATACTGACATATCCGTCCTCACCTTTGGTGGATACATAAACATCATGAAGGATATCTGCGGCAAGACGTACATCATCGGTGGTGAGTTTCTCATAGATCTCATGCGTTGATTTTCCGGTGTCGATAAGTGAGCGGATATCATCATCATATTCTTTGCCGTTAGAAATTGATTTTTCAAAAATGGATGGATTGGACGTCACACCTTTGAGGCCAAGATCGCCAACCATCTGCTGCAATCCGCCGCTTGTAATAAATGAGCGTCCGATATTATCATACCATAAGCTCTGTCCAAGTTCTCCGACTTTTTTCCAGTTGTTCATAGCTTAAAAAATATAAAATTGAAAGAAAGAATTATTACGACGCCATTTTGTGTGAAGTGAACATCTGATGCTTTTTTCTTATCTTGTAAATCCAGATTCTTCCCACCTCTGAGAATGGCAGTTTTCGATAGATGCTGCAAATAAAAAAAGCTCTCGTACCAAACGAGAGCTTTTTCAAAGAAGTGTCTTACTTAGAGAGAAAGAATCAAAGAATTTTATTTTCCGAGAAAATAGCGAAGTGCTATTCCGGCATAGGCAGATGATGCGGTCCAGCTTTTATCAGTATTATCAACCTTCGTAAATGGGAAATCGTATCCTACCATCGGAGTGGCGATCCATGTCGGGCTAAGTGGGATGTCATAGGTAAACTGTCCGCGTACAGCAAACCGAATTGACGAAGCGCCTGCATCGGGAACGGAGTTCGTCTGAGTGCTCGATTGCAGACTAGAACCCGCATCTGCAGCAGAAACCGTGACGGTCTTATTTAAATTACTTGTAAGCTTTAAGCCTACGCTTACACAGAGTTGAATTCCAGGTCCTACCGGTGAGGGACCTTCAGTAAAATTGTATTTATATCCACCATTTATCAGCAAATAATTAAGCGATGCTGTCTGGCTGGTGGTAATATTTCCGTTTTGTACATTGCCGTTCAACTTCGTCGGAATATCTACACGGCTCGCATTTGTTGCCGTGAATTTCGAAGACTTCGAATCATAGAGAGCTTCAACGATAATGAAGTTCTGCATCGTTGAAGACAGCGGAAACTCAGCCGAAAGTCCGAAGAAAGGCGCAACGTCCGATCCGTTCTGAGCCTGAAAACACGTCGGCTCGGAATTGAGGATTGCGAACGAATTCGTCTTATAACTTACAAGATTTATTCCGCCAACAGGTCCTATCAGCCATCCTGTGCCTTCGCTCGGATTAAGAACGTCTCCCGTTTGAGCTGAAGAGCTACGTGACATTAGAAAAATAGAGCCAATAACAAGAAGGGAAAGAAAATATTTTTTCATACTGTTCTGCATCTGCAAAAGAGATTATATATGTGTGTTTTAGAAAAAAAACCGGGGCTTTGACAATCGCCGGACGTCAAATATACATCATTTTTTGACGGCTCCCGCTAATTTTTGTCTTTTTACTCCGATAATTGAAAGAGAAAAAGCTTTCACATTCTGCCGTCACGGAAGATACAGAGATCTTCCAATGGCGGCAGAATGCGCCTAATTTTAAGAAAATCAATTACTTACTACCATCCTGCCACTTATGGCGCGATGATGATCTAATTGAAAACGGTAGATGTACGATCCGCTCCGCATTCCTGATGCATCATATCGTACTTCGTACGTTCCAGCCGGATGGTACTGCCCGCTAACGACACGGGCAACTTCTTTACCAAGCTCATCATAAATAATCAGTGATACGATGCCTTCATGTTTTGTAACATATTGGAAGTTCACGATACCGCCGTTCGATGCTGAAACCGGATTCGGATTTACCGGCTTGATCATCGATGGACCGTTACCTGTCAACAGAAAATTGGCAAGCGATGAATCACCACAAGCATAGACGAGCGAGAATTGCGTACCTTTTTGTGAGACAGCAAGGCAATTTCCTACTGCCGCTCCGCTTGATGTCAGCAGATCGCTTGAAGTGAGTGTTACCGTCGTTGTCTTTTCGCCGTCTTTTGCGATCGTCGGGTAGAAGCGCACTTCGGCTAGAGTACCTGCCGTTGCCTCTGCATCGGTTAACGCAGGTCCGCTAAGGCTGATCGTAAGAACGCCGTTACCATTATCGATCGTCGAAGCAGGAGCAGGATCAACCACCCAGCCAGCAGGCAAAGCTGAAATACTCTTGGAGACATCTGTGCCGCCGATCGGCTCTAAGAGATCTGTATTATATTTATAAACAAGCTTGATCTTCGTAATGCCGAAAGCATCGATCTGATCTGCAAGCCCGTTACGGGTAAATGCAATATTGACCGGAAGAACGAGAGTTGTCTTCGCATCTGCCTGAGCAGATTGAACGGCAAATTGCGACGATACCAATGCGCTCATTCCGTTTGCACTTCCGCTTACCGGAGCGGTCAGCGTTAGGGTGTTCCCTGATGCATCAATTGCTGTAACAACAACATCTGCTTTGTAAGCCGTAGCAGCAGGACCGCCTGCAGATGGAGTCGGTGTAAAGGTAACAGGAATACGCACCGTGCTTCCTCCTGCAATCGTCATTGAAGCGGGAGCTCCGGCTACGAAGTTCGCCGGGTTAGCACCTTGCACAGCAACACTAACGATCTTCGCTACAAGTTTTTTCGATACAACAGGATTTGTAACTGTAACAAAAGTATCTCTGGTGCCGCAAGAGAGAATTGCAGGCGTCAGATCAAATCCCTGAATCGTCGGCGGTCCGAGCTTCACGCCTGCTGTGGCAATAGCTCCCGGAACCTGCGTACAGGCATCGCTGACAAATGCATAATTTTGAGTCTGCACGGAATCCGGAAAGACAGAAGGATCGAACTGAACAGTGATATTTACGCAGTCACCTTTGCTAAGTGTGATAGGTAAGGTTTTTGTCACGCCATTAACCGAATACCTCGTGATGGTAAATGCAGATTGATATGGTCCGGGAATAGCGACCACATTCTGAAGCATTACCGGATCACAGATCTGGCTGCAATATTGCAGATCAGAACTCTGAGTAGGGCTTCCGAACGGCACTGCAGCCATATTTATTGTAGATATCACCGGAGTGAGATCACGCCAAATCGCATCAACTGCAATGTTGACGGAATTAGTCGTATCCATTTTAGCAGGGTCGATAGGATTAGGTCCTATAGCAAAGACTTTTGCCGTGAATTTACCACATACCTGCTGCGCAGGGATAAAATTTAAATATGCAAGGAATGAAGATTCACCGCTCGGATCCAATTTGATAGGCAGCTGCGCAGCTGAGCCATTTTGATACGTGAACGAGGTTGGCTGCTGGAATTGAGGATCACCCACAACCACTACCTGATTGATCGTCATCTGATATCCACTATCCCTGATAGCGAATACGAAGGGTACGGCAACAGCGCAATCAGATACTTTAATCGTATCTCTGGAAATTGATATGTGTGGAGCAACTGCACAGCCAAGCAGTTCGGCAGTTCTCTCTCCGATCTGCGTGCTTCGGAAATGTGCTGTAGTCTTGTATTGCCCGACCTTATCAGGTGTGAAAGAGAACATCACTTTATGCTGAGCGTTCGGCAGAACGTCAAAGTTTAAATAATTAGGATCTCCTTTTGTTGCTGAGCGGGTAAATCCGAAATGCACGGGATCATCTACCCAAATGCTATCGATTGTAATAAAATTCTTTGAGGAATTATTGACAGATGCTTCAGCCAGCAGTGTCGTAGTGCCAACAAGCTGGCATTGAAAATCTTCTCCAAGAGGACCAAAATCAGGTGCGCCGCCAGTGCCGATCACAATTGCGCGCAACTTCTGACATCCATCGGACATCTCGAGCGTATCGCTCTGGAATGCCGGAGACGTAGGGGTAAAGCATACGAGCAGTCTGCGGTTTCCGCCGACAGGAATCGGTGAATTCGGAACGAGTCCGCTATCAATAGTAAAGCCTTTATTGCCGAGAAGCAACTTAATTGATTCCCATTTAAAAGGTGTCTTACCGGTATTGGTCAATGTAAAATATTTACACGTTGTCACGCCAATATTCCCTGATCCATAATTATTAAGAGGCGGGCTCAGCGTTGCGATCTGCGGAGTATAACTGCTGGTAACGATCGTCCGATTGCCTGCGTAATCATGTGTTTCGATCTTCAGATATGCTTCTTTTGATGAATCAATCACATTCATATTATAAAACGTGCTTGCAGTAGCAACACCTTCCTGATAATTAGGATCAGGATTATATGCCATATTATAGATCGAATCGAGTTTGACAGAAGCGATCTTTGAATCCGGCGGAGTAACATGATTATCTGTCAATGTCACAAGAGCATCGAAGCAAGCACCTGAAGTATCTGCTACAGGTGGGATAGTATCGGGATCGTTAAAAGTCCTGATACCCAGCGATCCGCTCCAGGCATACGAATCATAGTTTCCGTAACCATAGACATACACTCCGACTCCGGAATCACTGACTATTTCGTGCTTTCCGGGCGAAAGAGATGCAATGCGATATGCCGTGTAATTTGAGAAAGGAATAGGTAATTGCGTTGTACCTTTGAAACTTGAAATATTCTGTCCGTCGAAAGTTGTTGTCTTCTTTACATTATTATTGACCATCACGTTCGCAAAGTTCTGGAATCCGTTACCATTGGTAATATTGGGCGTCGAAAATATAATACGAGGAACATACTGCTCTACAGCATTAACGACGACCATTGCCGGATCGCCAATGCCATTATTATTCGGTCCGTTGAGTTCAGGCCAGGTCGTGCTATTAATATATTGCGCAAGCAGAAAAGGTGAATCACTCGTCCATACGGATGCATCGGTAATATCCGGCCGGAAATAATACTCATACTTTTTACTTGATATGAAATATTGTTGGTTATTCCGATAGACAGTCTGACCGGCTTTGCTTGCTATGACTAAATACGTATCACCTCCGAAACGATGAGCAAATGGTACGGTTTGATAAGTATTTGCCCATGTGCGCACAGGCGGGATCATATCGCATATATGATCGCAATACGGAAATTCAGGCGGAATATTCGGGCATTGTGAAGCTCCGACGATTCCAACGGGATTATTGCTCGTTACGATCGAACCGGTAACATCAAAATCATCGGCATTCGATGCAAGCACAACTTTATATTGCACACATTCACCACGGTTAAGAATCTCGGTGAATTGTTGGTGTGCTTTGCGATCAGGATTACCATTGCTCATGCGAATATCACAATTCGGAGTTATAGTACATATCGTATTATCCTGGTTTGCAATGATGCTGAATTCAGAAGGATAATCATAAACAAAACCTCCGTATCCTTCATACAACGATTCATAACCTGCTACCACATATTCCTTGCCCCACCCTATCGTCGGAATAATATACATTCCATCGCTTGTTGCAGGATTGCGGGAAAGCAAATATGCTGTCAGATCGGCATTGTTCGACCAAACACGAATACCTTTCTGTTGAACGACGCCGCTTGTTGTCACTTCCCAAGCAAGTGGAACAAAGAAATTCAAGACCTGCCCTGCAGTAATAGGATACTTAGAACTTGATCCTCCGGTGACCTGAATATTTACTGTAGTATTATTCGGGCTGGTAACAAAAAGCTCGTAATACTTTCCGCCCTGAGATTCATAATTTTGACACATCGTAAACCACAGGTCGCGTCCAAGATATGAGGTTTGGTCTCTTTGGACTTTATCAATAACATGTTTTATACGCGGAGATTGTGCAGAAATATTTCCTATAGAAAAAAACAGGACACACAGAAAAATTGAAATGCTGCAAGCAACTTTCGATATCCAAACATTTTCACGATATTTCATAGCCTTCTCCTTATGTTGAGGTTTTAAAACCAACGCACACATCTTTTTGGCAAATGATCCTGCACCCCAACAATCCAACGGTGCAACAATCACATGGTATTACTTTTGTATAACAACTCTTCCGCTTGTCACATACTTATTATTAAGCGTAAAACGGTAGATATACGTTCCCTCTGCAAGCCCTGCAGAATTGTAACGAACTTCGAACGATCCTGCCGGCATGTGCTGAGAATTAATTACGCGGGCAACTTCTTTGCCAAGTTCATCATAGATCGCTAATGAAACGATACCTTCGATGCGGGCAGCATAACTAAAATTCAGCAAACGTCCGGAAACCGATCCTGCAGGATTCGGAGTAACCGGGTTCGCACTCATGAGTTTCTCGCCATTCATAAACTTCTGCAGCGACGTATCTCCGCATTCATAGATCAGTGAGAAACCGGAATCGATCTTCGCTACCTGCGTGCAGTTCGTGATCAGTGTCGGTATGGCAGCGCCGGTAAATAAATTCGAAGCAGTAAGCGTTACAGCCGTTGAGCTGCCTGTTTTTGGAAGAGTCGGAATAAATGTTATCGTTCCGTATGTCTGGGCAATATCAATATCCTTTAGCGCGGCTGTCCCAATAAGATTGAGCTGCAGCATGCCCGGCGTAAGCTTTGAGGTTGCCAGATCAACTGACCAAAAACCTGAATCACTTATCTTGACGGCGTTCTTAATATCACCTTTATAAATATCGAGTATATCCGTATTATAATTATAGGTCAACTCAATCCGCCTGATATCCACATCGGTAAGCGGAGTTAGAAGCCCGTGCTTATCAATAGATATATTGATCGGCAGATCGATCGGATTGCCCACCTTAGAAACCGGCGTAGCAAACTTAGAGGTAATCGTTAAATTCATACCTTGACCGATCGCTGAGACCAACGCAGAATCTACTCTGGTATTTGAGCCATTATCAACAGTAAGATAGACCCAGGCGCTATAAGGAGTTGTTCCGCCTTGTGGAGTCGGAACAAAGTCGATCGGGATCTTGACTGATGATTTCGGCGGAATCGTGATCGGAGGTGCTGACTTTGTCGTAAAATTCGGCGCCCCCTTAATTTGAATTTTCGTAATAGTCGAGGCAACGAGATTTTCATTTGAATCCCTGACAAAATTCGTGCTCGGATCGCAGCTAAATTGCGGAGGATTTGCAAATCCCTGAATTACTGACGGTCCGTTCGTCACTTCAGCCTGCGTCATTCCCTGTACTCCGGAATTACATGCATCGCTAATGACAGCAAAAGAATCGATCTGAAGCGAGACATTGCTCTTAGCAGGATCGAACTCGACGAACACATCCATACATTCTTTCGGAGCCAGAGTGATAGGAAGTGTTTTTACTGCTCCGGCGACCTTAAATACATTCGTAAGCGCGAATGATGAGGTGCCCGCTACCGATAAAGGCTGAATAGACGTGATCGTAAGTGGATCTTGACCTGTATCGCAGACCTGAAATGAATTCTGTCCTTTTGCTCCGCCAAACGGGAAAGGACCAAAATCAACGGTCGTTGCAGAAGCCTGGGGATCGAGTTCGCAGATCGTCACAGTGAATACTGTTGCTCTGTCACCAAGTATTGTAGTCTTGACAATGATCGTATCCGTAAAGCAGCCTGAAATATGAGTTCCAGGCGGAGTATAATCTACCGCTGCAAAGATCACATTCTTTTTGCTGCCGGCAGAATCAAGAGAGTATGGTAGAGCGATCGGATTCCCTATTCCATCCTGTACTTTTACTAAAGAAAAACCTTTTGCAAGACTTACACCCTTTACACTAAGTATTGTATCTTTTAAATTTCCGTCGTTCTGAATCGGCACCTGGAAATTTGCCGATGCATCGCAGCGCACCGTATTATTACCATTCTTAGAGGTAATATTTGGTGAACATCCGAAGCCGCTTACCGTTGCATCCACCTGAACGATTTTTGAATTTATCGTAGCAGTAGCATGAATTTTTGTTGTAAAGAACCCTATCGATTGAGGATTAAAAGTCACGATTATCTCATGGGTGCTGTTTGCCCCTACAATAAACGGCGGCTGATTTGCAAGCTTATACGTAATTTTATCGTAACTAAAATTTGGATCTGCATCAAGCCAGACAGAATCAATTTGAATCGGTATACCTGAGGAATTATTGATAAAATATTTTATACTTGGTCTGTTGGAA
>JANYLL010000135.1 GCA_025357895.1 Ignavibacteriota bacterium | reverse complement strand
AAAAAGATTCATTGCGAGGTTCTATACTCCGTTTTAATCTTGATGGATCCGGAAGACGAATATATGCAAGCGGACTCCGGAACGCAGTCGGCGTCATAATGGATCAGGCG
This sequence comes from Ignavibacteriota bacterium, assembly GCA_025357895.1. Taxonomy (GTDB): domain Bacteria; phylum Bacteroidota; class Ignavibacteria; order Palsa-1295; family Palsa-1295; genus PALSA-1296. Next base: position 16,764 of record JANYLL010000135.1, on the reverse strand, counting down.
ACGAACACCTTATGGGCAAGCGTAGCAGAACGAAATAATCTCGGAGAAAATCTTCCTCCTGAATTCGCGACACATATTGAAGATGGTGGGTTTTATGGCTGGCCCCTTGCTTATGGCAATCATTGGTGGAATGATTCTCAGGCGGATTCTGAATACCGTGCCATGCTTCCGCTGACTCATGCTGATACTCTGCTTGTGAACTCAATGAAAATCCCTGATATTCTTTTGGATGCTCATTCAACGCCTTTAAGTCTTGCATTTTATTATGGAAATACATTACCCGCAGAATACAACGGTAATCTTTTTATTACGCTTCATGGCTCCTATCCTAATGCAGATGGCAGGCTAATTGCTGATGGAACAAAAATAATGCGCGCACAAAAGCTCAATGATCATTGGATCGCATCGGATTTTGCAGCAGGCTTTTTAACGGATTCACTGAAGTATTCCCGTTGGGCACGACCATGCGGAATCGTGATAGATTCTGCCGGCGATCTATATTTCTCCTCCGATTACAAAGCAGCGCATACGGCGCCGGCAATTTTTAAGATTTCTTATGTAGGGAATAATTTTGTAAACTCCTCATCACAGATCGAATCATCACTTCGTGTTTATCCGAATCCGACAAACGACTTCGTTACTATTAAAGGCATACCTTCCGATATTCAAAGCGTCAGGATTGTAAATGTCCTCGGGAATACGGTTATGGAATTAAAGAATATGCATAGCCCGGATATGATTCTCGATCTTTCTAAACTCGCTCCGGGCACATATTATATAAGGTTCTCTTCGGCGAATTCGGTGGTGACGAAGAAGATAATTAAAAATTAAAAATGTAAAATTGAGGAGGGGGGAAGGTCCGCGAACAAAAGGGTTATCGGTCTGTGTTATTCTATTTAGAACAGAGAAAGGTATAATTATGAAAGGTGTTCAGTTTTTAGTTGACGAAAACTGGGAGACAACTTCGCTGCTTATAGATGTCCACGAAGTCAGTGAAGAGTGGCAGGATTTTATTGACGGCATTATCGCCGAATCGCGAAAAGACGAACCTACCACCCCATGGAAAGATTTCGAAGCCGAGCTTGACAAAAAGAATGGCCTACACACTTGAAATTTCCAACCCCGCGAAAAAGGATTTTCGGAGAATCCCGGATATATACCAAGATAAGATCCGTCCAAGCAATAAAGCTACTTCAAACGGATCCTCGACCTGATGGAGTTGTAAAGTTAAAGGGTTTTACTGATCTCTACAGAATTCGTATTGGCGACTACCGTGTTGTTTATTCTGTACAAGATTTAATAAAAATAGTTACGATTTTGAAAATTTCTCAGCGAGGTGGGGCTTATAAAGCATAGTCCCCGACCTCATCCTCGATCTCTCCAAACTCGTTCCGGGCACATACACAATAAGGTTCTCTTCGGCGCATTCGGTGGTGACGAAGAAGATAATTAAGAATTAAAAATGTAAAATTGGGGAGGGGAATCCGAAGCAAGGCTCAAAATGAATAGGATAATGAATTTGGAATTGGGAAGAAATTCTTATAGAAGAGGTGTAACAAAGCAGTAAATCCGATGTTTTTAATAGTGTTCACTTATTCTGCACACTTATGAAATATTTTGTTGCGATTTTTACAACCTTCATACTTCTAAACTGCGCTGCAAACGCCCAGACCCTTACGGTTCACGAATGGGGCACATTTACAACTCTTCACGGAAGCACGGGCAATACGCTTTCCGGGCTGTATTTCGAAGAGGAGCAGCTTCCAAATTTCGTTTATCATTTTCCAGGGTTTTCGCCGGATCCGGCAATTGCTACGAATGGCTACATTCCATGCAAAGATGTTACGGTGAAAATGGAAACTCCTGTGCTTTATTTTTATTCGACTGTTGAAAGACCGGTACAAGTTCATGTGGATTTCCCCATGGGTGCTATCTCGCAATGGTATCCCAATCGTTCGGGAGGAGAAGTGATGCCGACCGGTTCATCTGTAAATTTCGATGATCGCGAACGCAATGGCTCGATTGATTGGAAGGCAACAGTGCTCGCTCTAAATACAACTGAGACGTTGACACAGACTCAAAATATTCCTGTAAAATGGGATGCTCCGCGCCAAACGAATTCTAATCTTGTAAAAAATGATCAAGGTGAAGTAGAGAAATATCTTTTCTATCGGGGCTTGGCAAATTTTTCTCTTCCCGTTTCAGTAAGTTTTAAGAACGAAGGCTTGCTCAAAATAACTAATTCTTCGAATCTGGATATTCCATATATCTATGTGTATGATCATTCGGATATGGATAGCGCCAGCGTTTGGGCGTCGGGACCATTAGCTGCCGGAGAGACAAAAATCATCTCACGAGCGACGAAATATTATAGGGAAGATAACTTGATACCTGAATATTATGACTTTTTGACAGCTCTTAAAATTGCCGGTCTTAATCAATCTGAGGCATTAGCTCTCCTTCACACCTGGGATGAAGGGTATTTCCAAACTACGGGCTTCAAAATTTTCTGGATCGTTCCGCGTTCAATGACTGATGCTATTTTGCCGATCACGATCATTCCAAAACCCGATGAACTTCAAAGAGTGCTGGTTGCAAAAACCGAAATACTCACACCGGATTTTGAAAAGCAATTAGTAAGTTATTATACAGCGCACGGCAATCTCGATGATTGGAAGGGCGATCGCTACCAACTTGCCTATATGCAGCGCGTTGATGAGTTGCTCGGGATTAATGCAGTAAAAGAAAATGATCCGTCCGGCGGAATTTCTCTTGCGCCGAATCCTGCATCATCATCACTACACATTCGCGGCGCTTCCGGTAATTTATCGGTTACAATTCGGAATATACTTGGTGAGACGGTGATGAGTTTGAGTGAAAATATGACAAAAATTTCGGAATTTGATATACACACTTTCCGATCAGGGATTTATTTTGTAACCATTACTGATGGAGTTCATCGCCAGACTCTGAAGCTTGTGAAAAGATGAGAACTAAAATTAAGGTAATTACAATAAAAAACCCATTGCAATGCAATGGGTTTTTATTTTTCCTATTATTATAAACTATTTTGAAAGTGTCCAGACTATTCCTGCGCTTAATCGAATGTCGCGTGTGTTCTCTGTTTCGCTTGAGCCGGAAGTATTATTAACGTTTGCGAAACCGAATCTATAGGCTGCCTCGCCAAAGATCGTCATGCCTGAAGTAACGAGAATATCCAACCCCACACCACCTAAAATACCAAAATCCGTTGAAGTAAATTGATCTTTTACATCGGAGGATTGGGAAGACCCTCCGTTTAATGTGGCATTTGCATTTGCAGAGAGCAAAAATCCTATTGTTGGTCCTGCAGTTGCATATACTCTTACAGTGCCATCGTCACCAAAACGTAGTTTAGCAGTTAATGGAATCTCAATATAATTTGCACTTAGTACGTCAGTAACTGTCGTTGACTGGTCTGTTGAAGACGCCACTATTTTAGCTCCTTTTTGAATATAGAGGAGTTGTGCGTTGAACGCCCACATAGAGTTAAACCAATAATCAACTTGCAAACCACCGAGTATTCCGGTAGAGGCAGAGGTTGCTGTATTAGTAGCTGTAGTGCTGAAATGATAATTGGAAATGTTAACTCCAATCCGGCCGCCAATATCAAACTGTGCATACGTGTTGGAAGAAGTTACTGCCATAAGGAAACCGGCAAGCGCTATAAAAGAGAAGAAATGTTTCATTATTTTTATGTGTGTTAATTAAATAAGATTACAATCGATAACATGAAGTGAAGCAATCAGATAGACTTTATAAACTTCTACAAAAATACGTGATGCAATCTTGGAATAGGTTATGTATTTATAAGATTACCTTGTATTTTTCTCATGCAAATTGTATCCATTTATCTTACTTGACTGCCATAAGTATATTAGCAATTCTCAATTTTGCATTCATTAATTCCGTAAATTTGCATTAATGAATTCCACTATTCACTATTAACGATTGTTACACCTTGCTGTTTTTGCATCCGGACATGGCTCGAACTTAGAAGCTATTTATAATAGCATCGAAAACGGTTTGCTTAAAGGAGTAGAACTTACTTTAGTGATCTCGAACAATTCAACTTCTGGTGCGATCGCTTTTGCAAAAGCAAAACATATCTCCGGTATCCATCTTTCACTTCTGAAATGTAATAATGATCCGAAAGGATTAGAAGATGAAACGCTTCGAATTCTTGAGAACGCAAAGATCGATATAATCGCACTGGCAGGTTATATGAAGAAGCTGCCAGCCGAAGTGATTACCAAGTATCGTGGAAGAATAGTGAATGTTCATCCTGCACTGTTGCCGGAATTTGGTGGTGAGGGAATGTATGGTCTGAATGTTCATAAAGCAGTAATCGCTGCACAAAAAAAGCACTCCGGCGCTTCAGTGCATTTTGTGGAAGGGGAGTACGATACGGGGAAAATTATTTTGCAGGAATTTTGCTCGGTATTTGAAACTGATACCCCGGAATTACTTGCCGAACGAATTAAAAAAATCGAGCATAGGATTTTGCCCTTGGGAATTCAGATTATTGCCGATAAGATTTCAAATAAGGTGCCGGTGATTAATACTTAATGAAAGTGGGGGAAATCTTAAAATTTGCAAAACCTTCATGTTTTTTCGTATATTTGTATATCTGGTGCGCCCTCGCGTACCGGAAGCCCCTAAATTTTTATTATTTAATATAGCTATGACTCGTCGTATATACTGCTTCCTTACAACAATCACAGTATTTTTCACGTTTGTGAATCTCTCTTTGGCCCAGGATCGTACACTTGGCGCCCGTAGGTTATTACTTGATGACGGCACAAATACCGTCTCAGGACGTGTCTACATCACCGATAATCACGGTTCCTTGGGAATCGATGTTTCAGGTTTTGTGACCGCCACGTTTCCGAATCAGTGCGCACTCCTGGATCTCAGTTCAACGACGAAAGGTTTGCTCATTCCTAGAATGACTACCTTGCAAGAACTGGCCCTATGCTCAGGGACTCCACCTGAGGGTATGATGGTCTATAATACGACTACACATTCACTCGACGTTTATACAGGAGTGTCCTGGACCCCTGCATCAGGCGGAAGTGGTTGGCTGCTTAATGGGAATACTATTCCTTCAGGTGGTACCGGAGCCGGAAGTAATTATATTGGTACGAATAATGCTCAGGATTTTGTCATAGCAACTAATGGCACTGAAGCAGCTCGTTTCGATGGTATCGGAGCTACCGGGAATCTTGGTCTTGGCGGCCTTCCAACTGCGGCACGTTTGACTGTTAATGGCAACTCCCTTATCACAGGTAACGAACAAGTGAATGGTCAATTTACGTCGGCAGGTAATTCTACTGTTGCTACGAATGCTGCAACCACGAACAGTTTTGGCGATAATGCTGCAACACTCAATACGGTCGGAACAGGTGCGGTGCAAAACAATTTCGGATTTGGAGCAGGTATTAACGTCTTCGGCGATAATGCTTCGAATGATTTTGGTTCTTCACTGAACGCAACAAATATTCAAAATAATATCGGAGTCGGTACGAACGGTGGGAACGTCGTCAATAATCTCGGCAACCGTTCCGGCTCCGGTACGGTGATAAATAACGTAGGCACTATCGGCACTGTACCAAATAACATTGGTAATGCTTCGGCTACGAACACCATACTTGGTACCACAAATATCAATGCTGCCGGTAATGGTTCAACAACGATTGGCAGTACATCGAATACTTCGCCGGTTAGCATCGCTTCCAATAATGCTAATGGTATTACTCTCGATGTTACCAGTTCAGCTCTGAATAACCTTATACTTAATAACATCAGAAGTGGACTGAATACTGATATTGGTTTCCTCACCCTCTCGGCAGGCGGAATCAATGCTAATAGCGGCAACGCCCGATTTAGAACTTTGAATTCGATTATTATCGGATCAAACGGAGTTGAGGTAACCTACCCCACTCCAACAACTGCCGATGCTCACTTTGCATCGACAAATGCCAGTGTTGTTTTCGGTACTCCGCGCTTTATTAACGCCGGTACTCAGCTTCTGAGTATTACCGGAAATTCAGGTGGCGTAGGAACAACTTTTGCAAGCTTCAATGGAAATACCGATGCTGTAGGTATCAATAATCTTGCTACAAATAATGGGACAACTACTATTGGCAATACTACAGCCGGTGGAGCAGTATCGATTAATTCATCTGTCTCAACAACAACAACAGCGCCGAATAATACACTGACAGCAACGACTTCGACAAACACAATCGGTGCATTCACTCAGAACAATATCACCGGCGGAACTGGTAATAACATCACTGCTACAACGGGTAATAATGCTATCACCGCATCTGCAGCAGCGAACACGATCAGTGCAGCAACGACCAATACGATCACAGGCGGGACTGGTAATACCATGACTGCAACAACAGGAAATAATGCTATCACAGCAACAGTAGCTGCGAACACAATGACTGCCGGCACAACAAATACGATTACAGGCGCAACAGGTAATTCGATGATTGCGACAGCAAACAATAATACATTGACTGCCGGAGCACAAAATACACTTACAGGCGGAACAGGCAATACTATCACTGCAACAACCGGAAACAATGCTTTGATAGCCTCAGCAGCACAGAATACTCTGACAGGCCAGACAGGAAATACTGTAACCGCAACAACCGGCAATAATGCAATTACTGCATCTGCCGCTAACGGACAAAATAATTTAACTGCTAACGGTGCAACTGGTCAGAATAACATCTCTGCAACGGGCTTGACAGGATCGAACAATATTTTCGGTGCGACGAATATTAATACGGCAGCATTTTTCTTGACCACTATGGGCAATGGTTCTTCACACCAGTGGATGCGTCTCAATGGAGTAGCGGATGCAATTGCTACCGATGTTTTAGGTAATTCACATTGGGATCTTGCTGTCGATGGTGATATTCTTGCAACGGGTATGATAAAGGGTGCTTCGGCAACTATCACCGGGCTTGTACCGGGTCAAGTTGTATTTCCGGATGCTAACTCACAGTTAGCCGGCAACACTAATCTCTTTTGGGATTATACCAATAATCGCCTTGGAGTTGGATTCCCGTTCAATCTTGTTTCGATTCCCGAAGTTACTCTTGATGTAGTCGGCAAAACGAACATCAATAATGGCGATGCACTGCACACTGCAAACTTTAATACGCAGATCAATACCGGAACAAGCACTGGAACAACGACGATCGGCAACACCGGAGTTGGCGGAGCAGTCTCAATCAATTCGAGTGCATCGATAACAGAGACATCTCCAACTAATACATATATAGCTACCGGCGCGGGTGGAAATAATTTAAATGCAACGGCTGCACAAAATACCCTTACCGGACAAACCGGTAATACGATAACTGCAACGACAGGCAATAATGCAATCACTGCATCGGCAGCAGCAAATACTATCACGGCAGCTACGACGAATACCATCACAGGCGGTACGGGCAATTCGATGATCGCTACGGCTAACAGTAACACATTGACGGCTGCAGCGCACAATGATCTTACCGGTGGAACAGGCAACACGGTGACTGCCACGACAGGAAATAACGTAATTACTGCATCGGCAGCGCAAAATCAGATTACCGGACAAACTGGAAATACTATCACAGCGACAACCGGAAATAATGTCATTACTGCATCAGCAGCCCAAAACCAGATCACGGGACAGACTGGTAATACAATGACAGCAACAACAAATAGCAACACGTTGACAGCTGCAGCTCATAATGATCTTACCGGTGGAACAGGCAATACAATGACTGCTACGACAGGAAATAACGTATTGACGACTAATGGCGCAGGTCAGAACAACTTGAATTCAAACGGCGCGGGCGGACAGAATAATCTTAACGCTAATAGTGCAACCGGTCAGAATAATATTACTGCCAACGTTGCTGGCGGATCGAATAATATTCTTGGCGCAACAAATATCAATACCACAGCATATTTCCTGACGACGATGGGAAATTCGACATCGAACCGGTGGTTTAATATTAATGGAGTCGCCAATGATGCTCTTTCAACAACAATCGCTACAAGCGCCTTATGGGATGTCAGACTCAACGGTGACCTCTATATGGACGGTATCATCAGATCTCAGAATGCCGTAGTATCTTCCCTTACCCCTGGGCAAGTCGTATTCCCGGATGCTAATGATCAGCTTATCGGCGATCCTCAGCTTTTCTGGAATAATGCAAGCAAATTCTTGCTGGTAGGAACAAGCACTGCCAATGCAGTTGCCAATAAGCTTCAGGTGACAAGCAACGATGCTGCAGCCAACGGAGATGGTCATCAGGTCATCATTACATCGTTAGCTTCAACAACGAATATGCTCGAGCTTGGATATAATACCACATTGAATCATGGTACTATTCAATCTATTAATCAAGGAACGGGGCCGACTAATCTCGATATTCAACCTGCAGGTATTGGTGGGCGTGCTCTTTTCGGTAATACGATTGCAAGCGCAAACAGCAGACTTGAAGTCAATGGTATAGCTCTTACTGATCTTGGTGGAGCATCACCATATACAAACGGACCGGATAACGGTTGGGATTTTTATGATCAAGGTGATGCACAGATCGCAGGAATTTTGAAAGCAGGTACTGCTTCTATCATTATCGATGGTTCTGTTGTCGGCGCGAATAATATTATCAGTGGCTGGACGAATAACCTGACTCTTTTTGCTGCAACTGCTTTGAAAGATATTGTTCTTCAGACCGGTACGGCGGGTAATTTAGTCGCTGCTGCGCGCGGAACAGGCGCACTTGATATTCCGACTACAGGCGCAGTGAATGCCGGTGGTATTCTTACAGGATATATCTCTCAGAATAACTCACGCCTTATCCATACTTGGGGTGGCGTAAGTAATTTCTTTGCAGGCACGAATGCCGGTAATTTTGCTGCTGGTATCGGCACAAGCAATACTGGTGTTGGACAAAATGCATTGCTGGCAGTTACTACTGGTGGTGGAAATGCTGCATTTGGAACAGGTTCATTGGCATCTAATACAACAGGTAATTTTAATACTGCTCTCGGAAATTCATCATTGCCAAGCAATCTGAATGGAAACAGTAACACTGCAGTTGGCTCAAGCGCGATGACTGCTAATACGAGCGGCTCTGGCAACACAGCTGTCGGCGGTAGCGCTCTTTCAGCAAGTCAAGCCGGCGCTAACAATACTGCTGTTGGTATCAATGCGATGGGTAATGGCAATAATGCTGCTAATATTAATAACGTTGCAGTTGGTAACGGAGCTCTTACAGCAGCAGGTTTGGCAGCAGCTGGAAATACGGCAGTTGGCGCTTTAAGTGGAGCAGCTAATACGACAGGCGGTTCCAACTCATTCTTTGGAATTAATTCCGGCAACGCTAATACAGCAGGTAGCTCAAATACTGCTCTCGGTTCAGGTGCTCTACAGACAAATACCACTGGTGGAGGTAATACAGCTGTCGGTAATAGCGCAATGGCAAACGCAAATGGAAATGGCAGCAATAACGTCGCCGTCGGTTCAGGTGCAATGGGAACTGGCGCTGCTTCCGGAAGCAGCAACGTTGCTGTAGGTAATAATGCAGCTACTGCAATTACATCCGGCGCTTCCAACGTTGCAATAGGCAGTCCGGTATTGACAGTCAATACTACCGGCACTAATAACGTCGGCATCGGTAATAGCGCACTGAATGCTAATGTAAGTGGAAATCAGAACACTGCAGTCGGTGGTAATGCTTTGAAAAATTCAAATGCTGCTACTGCAACTGATAATAACTCGGCTTTAGGTTGGAATGCAGGTCTCTCGAATACGACAGGCACGAATAATACTTTTATTGGAGCCAATACGACGGGTGGTATTGCAACCGGTACAAATAATACGTTCCTCGGTTCGAATGCAAATGCTTCGGGTGATTTCTCAAATGCAACTGCTATTGGTACTAAAGCTTCGGCAGGTGCAAGTAACACTGTTATTATCGGAGCTATCAATGGCACGAACGGTGCGGCAGCTGATGCTAATGTCGGTATCGGTGTTACGGTGCCTGATGTCAAACTCGATGTGATCGGCAATACGAACATCAATAATGGTGATGCAACAGCTCTTCATATTACTCCTAACTTTACGACGAATATCAATACCGGTACAAGCACCGGCGCAACGAATATTAATACCAGCAGTGGTGCCAATGGATTGACGACTATCGGTACGACGAACGCCGCTTCACAGCAGCGTCTCTTTGTTAATGGTTTCTTGGATGCCGTACCGGGAAATTCGCTTGGTGTTAATCCTACCGTTTGGGATCTCGTTGTTAATGGCGACGCATGGATTAGCGGATTGCTCAGTGCCAATAATATGGTAGCTGCCAATCTAACTACTGGTCAGGTCGTATTTCCGGATGCGAATAAACAGCTTATCGGCGATGCTAATCTGTTCTGGGATAATACGAATAAGCGTCTCGGTATCGGTACGAATACTCCTGCAGTTACGCTGGATGTTAAAGGCAATACGAATATCAACAATAATTTCAATGCCAATACGCAGATTTCGACCGGAACAAGCACAGGCACGACGACGATCGGTAATACCGGTGTTGGCGGCGCAGTATCGATCAATTCCAGTGTCTCAACGACAACGACTGCTCCGAACAATACCCTCAGTGCTACCGGCACAACTAATACCATTGGCGCCGCTACACAGAATAACATTACCGGCGGAACAGGTAATACCATGACTGCTACCACAGGCAATAACGTCTTAACGACAAATGGCGCAGGACAGAATAATTTGAATTCGAATGGCTCAGGCGGTCAGAATAATTTGAACGCTAATAGTGCAACCGGTCAGAATAACATCACTGCTAATGTGGCTGGTGGTTCAAATAATATTCTCGGTGCAACGAATATTAATGCGACTGCATTCTTCCTGACGACGATGGGTAACTTGTCATCACACCGTTGGTTTAATATCAATGGAGTGGCCGATGCAGTATCTACCGATCTTGCCGGAAGTTCAAATTGGGACGTCAATCTCACCGGAGATATGTATATCAGCGGTTTGCTCAGAGCGAATAACTCTGTAGTTGCTTCACTTACCCCTGGACAGATCGTATTCCCTGATGCGAACAAACAACTCGCTGGAAATACGAATCTCTTCTGGGATTATACCAATAATCGTCTCGGAGTTGGATTCCCCTTCTCTCTTGCAATACTTCCTGAAGTTACACTTGACGTTGTTGGAGCAACAAATATCAATAATGGCGATGTCGAACACGCAGCGAATAATCCTACACAGATCAATACCGGTACAAGCACCGGAGCTGTGACGATCGGCAATACGGCAAATAGTGGTATAACTTCGATCAATTCGCATATTCAAAACCAGTTGACAGGTCAAACAGGCAATACTATTACTGCGACAACTGGTAACAACGTGATTGCTGCCTCAGCCGCGCAGAACCAGATCACCGGTCAGACAGGTAATACCATTACTGCGACAACAAGCAATAACGTCATCACTGCTTCATCAGCTCAAAATCAATTGACCGGACAGACCGGCAATACGATAACTGCCACAACAGGCAACAACGTCCTTACGGCTTCAGCAGCACAGAACCAGTTAACAGGCCAAACAGGTAATGCTATCACTGCGACTACCGGCAATAATACTTATACTTCCTCAGCCGGTCAAAATCAGATCACAGGCCAGACAGGTAATTCTATGACTGCAACAACAGGCAATAATACTATTAGTGCTTCAGCCGGACAAAACCAAATCACCGGTCAGACAGGTAATTTTATGACTGCAAATACAGGCAATAATACCCTCACTGCCTCGGCAGCACAGAATCAGCTTACTGGTCAGACAGGTAATACTATTACTGCAACGACTGGCAATAATGCTATAAATGCAACAGCTGCTCAGAATCAGCTTACTGGACAGACAGGTAATACTATTACTGCAACTACGGGTAATAACGTGATGACAGCTTCGGCTGCTCAGAACCAGCTTACTGGTCAGACAGGCAATACGATTACTGCAACTACAGGTAATAACGTGATGACAGCTTCGGCTGCTCAGAACCAGTTTACCGGTCAGACAGGCAATTCTATGACTGCAACGACAGGTAATAATACTATTGCTGCCTCAGCGGCTCTGAACCAGTTAACAGGACAAACTGGTAATACTGTCACAGCGACGACAGGTAACAACGTTCTGACAGCCTCTGCTGCACAGAACCAGTTGACTGGTCAAACAGGAAATAGTATGACTGCAACAACTGGAAATAACGTCTTAGGGACGAGTGGATCCGGTCAGAACAATCTGAATGCTAATGGCGCTGGCGGTCAGAATAATCTCAATGCAAATAGTGCAACAGGCCAGAATAATATTACGGCTAGTGTCGCCGGCGGATCAAATAATATTCTCGGTGCTACGAATATTAATACAAGCGCTCCTTTTGCGACAATCATGGGTAATTCCAGCTCGTTGCAATGGATGCGCATCAATGGCGCAATAGATGCCCTCGCTGCCGATCCTATTGGAAGCGCCCATTGGGACCTTGCCGTTGATGGAGATATCTTTGCTTCGGGTATGACTAAAACGGGCAGCTTAACGGTCACAACAGGTGTGACAAAGCTTTCGTACGGACAAGTCAATGCGGGAGCAGCTATTACGATTCCGACCGGAGTTTCGATCGTCGAAATTCAGGATGATGGTGCAGCCGCCGCAAATGCCGTTACAATGCCGGCTGTTGCCGCTGCCGATAACGGACGAATCATCTATATTTACAATGGTGATGCTCAAGCTACAACTGGAATGGTGATCAATTCAGGAGCAACGGCAACATTCATTGTTGCTGCAGGTGCTTGGCAGCGTATCGGACCGTAAATAAAATATTGGGTCCCGAAGTCATTTTTCGGGACCCTTGCTTAATGCAGTTAACCTAAATTTAACAAATCTTTTTAAATTCGATTGTATGAAATTCGTAATGTTTTTTGTGGTACTGTTCCTGAGCATTACCTCAGTACTGTTTGCCCAGCATCTCAATAATACATCAATGCTGATGTATGATCCTGGCGGTAATTTTACGCTAACCTTGCAACCGTTTAGTCCGCTTACTGCAAATCGAGTATTTACGTTTCCGGATGAGAGCGGTACACTGCTGGTATCTCCCACGCCTATGACAAATGGTCAGTTGCTTATTGGCTGGACAGGCCATAATCCTAACCAGACAACGCTTACAGCAGGAAACGGAATTACGATCACCAATGGCGCAGGTACGATCACTATAGCCTCAAATGTAGGGTTTGGATCCGGTGGATTTGGTGAATCGACTCCGGGAGATCCGGCTCCCGTGGCCCCTGCTGCTGCACCGATTATGATGGGACTGGCAGGTACAGTAAATATCGTTCATAACAATAGTCATATGATGATCATTATATCCGGCTATATTCAAGATAGTAAAAATAATAGCGGCGCTGTCATGCAAATTTACTATGGCCCAGGCGCCGTGGCGCCAGCTTATGGCGATGCCCCAGGCGGTCATGGAGGAGTTGCCGTTGTCCCAACGCTTACGTTTTTTGAAACGAACAAGAACTTTATTGTGCCAATCGATTTAAATGGTATCCCTGCAGCTGCGCTTGCTTCAGGAACCTACTGGATCGACATTGCTCTCAAAGCAAATACAGCCGGAAGTACTGCTGCTTTGCACAATATTACGATCTCGGCAACTGAATTTTAAGCGTTATGCTAATTTGAATAATCTTATGAAATTTTTACTTTTTTTTGCAGCACTTCTCCTGAGCATCAACTCAGCATTATTTGCACAACATTTGAATAATACATCAATGCTGATGTATGATCCCATAGGAGCGCATACACTACAGTTGATTCCGTTTAGCCCGCTTACTAATAATAGAGTATTCACTTTTCCGGATGAGAGCGGTACGCTCGTGGTATCCCCCAGTCTTATGACAAATGGTCAGGTGCTAATTGGTTCGACAGGCATTAACCCTGTAGCATCAAATATTACCGCAAATGGCGTTGGAAACTTGATTACTATCACCAACGGACCAGGAACGATCACCATTTCCTCAACTGCAGCGGCTACAAATGGCGGTGCATTTTCTCAGTCTAACCCTCCTAATCCGAATAGTGCTCCGGTCTTCCCCGGGGCAGCGGTTATGATGGGACTGAATGGTGCAATAACCCCCGCAAACACTACCGGCCGAGTCATGATTATTATTTCCGGTGATGCACAGGGGAATGCTAATGGTGGTGGTGGTATAATGCAAATTCGTTACGGTACAGGCGCTGCACCGGCAAATGGTGCTGCTGTTGTAGGAGCTGCTGTTGGCTCAGCTATTAATTTTGGATTAAAGTTCACGGGAAGCGTTATCCCGTTCGATTTAAATGCTATTGCGACCGGTCTTGTACAAAATACGACGTATTGGGTTGACATCAGTCTTCAGTCCACCGTTGCCGGTAATGCTTCTGTGAATGATGTCTCCGTATCTATTATTGAATTCTAAGCACACAATTTTTTCAATTCTTTTCATAATATGAAATTCGCAATTTTATCGGCACTGTTCCTAAGCATTACCTCAGCGCTGTTTGCGCAACATTTGAATAATACTTCAATGATGATGTATAATCCTGGTGGTCATTTTACACTAACCTTACAACCGTTCAGTCCGCTCACTGCAAATCAAGTATTTACGTTTCCGGATGTGGGCGGAACACTGCTGGCATCACCTACGCCTATGACAAATGGGCAATTGCTTATTGGGTCGACAGGCGCTAATCCAGTTCCACATACGTTAAGCGGAGGAACTTCGATTACTATCACTAATGGCGCAGGTACGATAAACATATCCCAAGGTAACGGATTCGGCACCGGTGGCTTCACTCAATCAACTCCGCCCTCTCCAAATGGCGGCCTTGGTACCCCCCCTACTGGCAATACAGTAATGCAGGGACTGGCTGGTTCAATACACATTAATAGCACAGGCCGTATGATGATCATTATTTCCGGAGACATACAAAATACTAATCCTAATGGCGGTGGTATTATGCAAGTTTACTATGGAACAGGAGCTGCACCGGCATGGAACGCCGCCCCTCCCGTAGGAGCAAATGTCATAGGACAACCGGTTACTTTTCAGCAAAGCAACCCTCAAGACATTTTTCCATTCGATTTGAATGGTATTCCATCAGGTCTCGCTCCCGGAACATATTGGCTCGATATTGCTCTTCAAGCAACTGGCAATGCCGGAAGTAATACTATACTAAATGATATTTCAATATCTGCTTTCGAATTCTAAAAATTTCGTGATTTTCAAATCCCACGTAATACGAGTCAGTAACAGAGCCGAAAATATTTTTTCGGCTCTGTTAGTTTTTAGGATGGTCATGATTTATTGTCATCGCGAGACCGGAGTCTTTCTTATTCATATAATTTCTAAAAAAACCGATTCCGAAAAAAGATGGTATCTCTCCCGTAACTTTGTATTTAATCTTTCGTTAATTTTCGCAAACGATTGCTGCAACTTGCCGTATTTGCATCGGGGCATGGCTCGAACTTAGAAGCTATTTATGATAGCATCGCAAGCGGTTCGCTCCGCGGAGTGAATCTTGGTGTAGTTATTTCGAATAATTCCACATCCGGTTCGCTTGATTTTGCAAAGAAAAAAGGAATTGCTGCAATACACCTATCACTTCTAAAGTGCAATAACGATCCACTGAAATTCGAAACCGAGATGCTTCGAATACTCAGGGATCATAAGATCGATATTATTGCCTTGGCTGGGTATATGAAAAAGCTTCCGGAGGCAGTAATTGAAAAATACAAAGGAAGAATTCTTAATGTTCATCCGGCTTTATTACCCGAATTCGGCGGAAGTGGAATGTTCGGATTGCATGTTCACAGTGCAGTTATCGAAGCGAGAAAAAAATATCCGGAGCTTCAGTTCATCTCGTCGAAGGAGCGTATGATTCCGGCGAAATTATTTTGCAGGAATCCTGTCCCGTTTACGAAACCGACACGCCGGAATCGCTTGCTGAGCGCATTAAAAAAATCGAACATCAAATTTTGCCAAAGGCAATTCAAATGATAGCCGATAGCATATCAAAAAATACATGATTGAAAATATTCAGATCAAAACAGCGCTCTTAAGCGTTTCGGATAAAAGTGGTTTAAAAGAATTAGCAGAGACACTCTCTTCATTCGGAGTTGAGTTATATTCGACAGGCGGCACGGAAAAATTTCTTCACGATAATGGGTTCTCCGTAAAAAGTGTAAGCGAACTTACAAAGTTTCCCGAAATGATGGATGGCAGAGTGAAGACTCTTCATCCGATGGTGCATGGCGGGTTGCTCTATCGCCGTGATGTTGCAGAGCATGCAGCACAGGCAAGCGAACATGGCATTGAATCGATCGATCTGCTTGTAGTCAATCTCTATCCTTTTGAAGCAACACTTGCTAAAGAAGGATCAACTCATGAAGAGATCATCGAGAATATAGATATAGGTGGTCCTGCCATGCTGCGAAGTGCCGGAAAAAATTATGAAGGCGTTGCACTGCTAACTGCTCCCTCGCAATATCATGATTTCATAAAAGAATTTAAGGAGAGCAAAGGCTGCGTATCGCATGAGATGAGACTTGCTCTCGCTTCTGAAGCCTTCGAACATGTTGCGCAATACGACAG
>JANYLL010000071.1 GCA_025357895.1 Ignavibacteriota bacterium | reverse complement strand
CCATCAATCGTAATAAAAGATGATCCTTCTCCCGCTCTGCAAGTCCGCACATACGCATGGAATGCCAAGCTTGATCTATCCATCGTTACCGATTTCGAGGAGTTCGCCGTCTATGAATGCTCCACGCGTCCCAAACGGGGTGATAAGCCATCGGTCGGAAGAATCAATTATTATACCTATAAGGACTATATCGAAAAATGGGATGAGATCGCCGGTATCTTTTCTAAAGATGCCGTTATTCAGGGTTCATTCGATAAATATGCTGCCGGATCAAAAGGCAAGCGCGGAACGCAGACCGTTGATAAGGCTTTCCTGCAAGAAATAGAAAACTGGCGTGAGTTGCTGGCAAAGAATTTTGCAAAAAATAATAAAGCGATCACCGAAGAAGAATTGAAGTTCGCAACGCAGCGAACTCTTGACCGGATCATTTTCCTTCGCATCTGCGAAGCGCGGAGGATCGAAGAGGAAGGAAAACTGCAATCAGCGGTAAGCGGCACGAATGCCTATAAGAATCTCTTTTCACTTTTTCAGGCTGCCGATAACCGCTATAACTCCGGACTCTTTTATTTCCGCAAAGGCGATAAAGCGCATACTTCCGAATCAGAACTTGATACGATCACTCCGAAGCTGAAGCTCGATGATAAAATCCTGAAGGAGATTATCGGAGGCTTATATTATCCGAGTCCCTATCTTTTTGATGTTATACCTGCCGATATTTTAGGTCAGGTCTATGAGCAATTCCTCGGCAAAGTCATTCGCATGACATCGGGCGGAATGGTGAAGATCGAAGAAAAGCCCGAAGTCCGCAAAGCAGGCGGAGTCTATTATACGCCGACGTATATCGTAGATTATATCGTAAAGAATACCGTTGGCAAAATGCTTGACGAATCACCCACTGATGTCATTGCGAACCGTAGCGAAGCGAAGGTGAAGCAATCTCCTGCGGATAAGGCGGGAACATTGCCATCAACTAAACAGGAGATTGCCGCGTCGTTTTCTTCTCGTGCCTCGAAGAAAGCTCCTCGCAATGACACGTTGAAAATTCTCGACCCTGCCTGTGGCTCCGGTTCATTCCTTCTGGGAGCATATAACTATCTTCTGCACTACTATCTCGGCAAGCATTCAAAGAATGCCGCCGCGCTCTTGAAACAGAAGAATTCACCGATCTATGAAATAAAATCTCCCTCGCTCGGTACGCAGGGAGAGGGTCGGGGTGAGGGCGGAATCTATGCCCTCACCACTCATGAGCGCAAACGCATTCTTTTAGAGCATATTTATGGTGTAGATATTGATGAGCAAGCAGTCGAAGTAGCGAAGTTGAACCTGATGCTGAAATGTCTTGAAGGCGAAGCAGGTACGAATCTGAAGCTTTCAGTCGAGCGCATTCTGCCCGATCTATCGGATAACATCAAATGCGGCAACTCGCTTATCGGTCCCGATTTCAGCGACGGACTTTTTTCTGACGATGATAAAAAGATAAATCCTTTTGATTGGAATGCTGAATACCCTGCCATTATGAAAAAAGGTGGTTTTGATGTAGTGATTGGAAATCCGCCGTGGGTTAGACAGGGAACATTTGATAATGAGATGCGAGAATATTTTGAATCGAAATACAAGACTTTTGCAGGTACTGCTGACCTCTACACGTATTTTATTGAAAAGGGAGTATCACTATTGCAAGAAGGTGGTCTTTTTTCATACATTGTTGCTAATAAATGGATGCGCGCCAATTACGGAAAGCCATTGCGACAGTGGCTAATAGGGCATGGAATTGAGGAGCTAATAGATTTTGGAGACAAGCAAATATTCAAAGGCGCTACCACTTATCCCTGTATTATTAGAATTATTAAAGACAGAAAATTAGACTCTTTCCGTGCCATTAATATTGATTCCCCTGATTTTTCCACCGATCTTAATAGATATGTAACTGAAAAAGCATTCGCAATAAAAAAATCTGATCTTGATCCTGAAAGCTGGAATATTTCAGACGTGGGTTCTATCAG
>JANYLL010000067.1 GCA_025357895.1 Ignavibacteriota bacterium | reverse complement strand
AAGAAATTTTGAAGTATCAAAAATGACTCTCGAAACTGCCAGAAAGCAATTTCCCCATACATGGACTGACATGATCTACCTCAATCATGCAGCAATAAGTCCCATGACATTTGTCGTTCGGGATGCCGTTGATAAATATCTCGAACGCCGTGCCCTTAAAGGGATCGAGTCCTATCCCTGGGCAAATAAAATTGCCTTCGAAACAAAAAATCTTCTTGCCGGTCTGCTTCATACAAAATCCGAGCGGATCGCTTTTACTCTTAATACTGCCGAAGGAGTCAGCCTTCTGGCATCGGGGATTGATTGGCAAATCGGTGATAGAATTCTTCTGTATCGTTACGAATATCCGGCAAACGTCTATCCCTATCTTAATCAACGACGTCATGGAGTTGAAATTGATTTTATGGAGCCGGAAGATTACCGGATCACACTTGATGAGATAAAAAAGCATATTACTCCAAAAACAAAACTGATCGCTCTAAGTTTTGTGCAGTTCTTAACAGGCTTTCGATCTGATGTCGAGGCGATCGGAAAGTTTTGCCGCGAGCAAAATATTATATTCGCTGTTGATGCAATCCAAGGTCTTCCGCATTCTTTCATTGATGTAGAAAAATCAAACATAGATTTTCTCGCAGCCGGATCGCATAAATGGATGATGGGCACTGAAGGTACGGCATTTGTTTATATCAGCGAACGGCTTCAAAAAATAATTCATCAATCTTCTATGGGTGCAGCGAGTGTTGCAGCTCCATTCAATTTTTTCGACTTCGATACCGATCGTTTGCGCGATGATGCCAGCAGATACGAAAACGGTACACTGAACTTCCCGGGTATCGCTGCATTGAACGCAGCTTTGATATTCCACGCCGAATTCGGATTTGGAGAAATCGAAAAACGAGTCTTGGAACATTCCTCTTATATAATTTCACGATTCAAAAGTCATGGAGTAAAAATTCTTACTCCCGAAAATCAAGCTGAACGAGCAGGCATCGTCAGCGTTGAAATAGAAAACCCCGAAGAAGTGTTAGAACGCTTACAAAAGAAGAATATCCTCGTCGCAGTTCGCGGCGGCAAGCTGAGATTCTCACCGCATTTCTATAACACAGAAGAAGAATTGCGTACTGCGATGAATGTGATATTCGAATAAAATAGCTACAATAGATTGCAATGGTAGGCTCAGGCTTTAGCCTGCGAACGGGGTTGCACAATGAACGCGTCACGCAGGCTAAAGCCTGCGCCTACCGAAAGAAAATTTATGCTTAACGCAAAAAAAATAATCTACGGCATCACCGGCTCCATCGCAGCAGCGAAGGCTCCGATCATTGCCCGCGAATTAGTTCGTACCGGAGCCGAAGTGCATTGCGCTCTGACGAATTCCGCTCAAAAATTTACTACTCCATACAGTCTCTCAATTCTTACCGGCAACGAAGCAATAACAGAAATTTTTCCATCTTCGGGGAAAGGAACATGGCATGTGCATCTCGGAAGATCGGCGCATGCAATGCTGATCGCACCATGCTCGGCAGCGACACTGGGAAAATTGCGGCGCGGCATATATGATAATCCCGTACTTCTTCTTGCTTCGTCACTCGGAGATAATGCCCAACTCATCATCGCTCCTGCAATGGATGAAGAAATGTGGCAGCAGCCTGCCGTGCAGGAAAATATTGAATGGCTCCGTAATAAAGGCGTAAAATTTATCGAGCCGGTAAAAGGCAATCTTGCAAGCGGATTAGTCGGTATGGGCAGAATGCCTGAAGCCGATGATGTGGTGAAGCAATTCCAGCAGTTGCTTGTAACAGCTGATACCCAAAACCCTCAACCCGAAACCCGACCACTTCCTCTTGCCGGAAAACATATCCTCATCACCGGCGGTCCGACATACGAACCGATCGATCCCGTTCGTTTTATTGGTAACCGTTCAAGCGGAAAAATGGGCGCAGCGCTTGCAAAGGAAGCAGCAGAAATTTTCGGAGCTGACGTCACGCTTATCATGGGACCGTCATCGGAGAAAACTCCTTCCTCGGTCAATCGTATTAATGTTGAAACCGCAGATGAGATGCGCGATGAAGTGCTTTCGCAATTATCGGGACATGACATTCTTATCATGAGCGCAGCCGTCAGTGATTTCCGGGCAAGCGATCCGGAAAAAGAAAAAATAAAAAAGACGCATAAAAAGAAATGGTCGCTTGATCTTTCGCCGACGCGTGATATTTTAAAAGATGTCATGAGCAATAAGAAAGCAAAGCAAAAGATCATCGGCTTTGCTCTTGAAGGCGGCGAAGGCGCAATAAAATATGCAAAAGGAAAATTAGATTCCAAAGGTCTTGATATGATAATTTTGAATCGATTTGATGAAATGGACGCAGGATTTTCTACTGATACCAATCGCATCACCATTTTCACAAAAGAAGGCTTGCAAAAAGAAGTGCCGCTCGTAACGAAAACTGAATGCGCCAGAATTATTCTTTCACTAATTGCTGAGATGGAATAAATGCCTCGAACAAAAGACGAAATTATTTCTGACATCGAAACCTGGGCGAAGAACAGACTTGCTTCAGGCGAAGAGACATTGTATCTTTCAGAAGTCGTGGTTCGTGATTCGCGTTCCGTGATGCGTGAAGAAGAAAATGAAATAGTAAATATGAAGAATAAAAAAGAAGCTGCAATTTCAAAATCCGAGCCACGAACCACGAACCACGAACCACGAATCACCACTCCCCAATCCTCAGACGATTGGAAATCATCCACCGATCTTCCCATGCTCAAATCCCTTGCAGAGAATTGCACAAAATGCGACCTACATTTGACCCGCACAAATTTTGTTTTCGGCGTCGGCAATCCGAATGCAAAAGTTATGGTCATAGGCGAAGCGCCGGGAAAAGATGAAGATGAAAAAGGCGAGCCCTTTGTCGGCAGAGCCGGTCAGCTTCTGAATAAAATGCTGATCGCCATAAATTTCCCACGCGAAGAAGTCTATATTGCCAACATCCTAAAATCCCGCCCTCCAGGAAACCGCGATCCGAAACCTCATGAAGTTGCTGCGTGCGAGCCATATCTCTGGAAGCAGATCGAGATCATTAAACCGAAAATGATTCTGTGTGTTGGCAGAGTTGCCGGAAATAATTTATTGAAACTTGAGTCTGATTCGCTCGCTGCGATGCGCGGCAAAACATTCGATTTCATGGGAGCGAAGGTTATGGTCACTTACCACCCAGCTGCCTTAATGCGCAACCCCGCCTGGAAAGTCGGCGCCTGGGAAGATCTGAAGAAATTCAGAAAGCTTTATGATGAATTAGTTGGGAACGGATGACGTAAAGTAATGTCTTTCCTCCGCTTCATCCTTCCGCCTTCTTCTTACTAAATAGGCACCTATGTGTGCACAGTGATATTCTTTGTTTTCAACAACTTCCAGCCGCTCATCAAAACGCTCGCCAAAACCGTAGTCTTTTTTGGGGAAGCTGATAGTTTATAGCTGGTTAGAATTAATAACTACCCCTCTGAGCCATATATAACCCATTATAAATCAACCTACGAAGTTTACACATTGGCTGTTTTCTCCTTACCCAAAATTTTAATTTTGAATTTTACATTTTTTAATTGCCGAAGGCATAGGTGCCTATCATTCATCCAACCAATATACGAAAAATTATTGATGCCGTCCGAATAGATAACTGATTCCGCAGAAGATTGTATAGCTTCGTTCAAGACCATCAATATTTTCACCTCTCCTTAAAAAAGGAATTGCTGCCCCGATCAGTACACCCGCATCTGTAGCAAAATAATATTTAGCAAAAAGCCTTAGATTAATTTGGAAAAAATCCGATTTTGGAATTTCGTAATTTCCGTAAAGTGTATCAATGACATCGGGGGAGTTTTCATTTGTTACAAGTAAAGGGCCTTGAAAATATTTTTTCGTTTTGGTTAATCTCTTTATAGCAAATAATTCAAGCTGGTAATCAAAATTGGGGATAGCATTAAAGTATGTAACTCTTCCGACAAGATCCGGTCCTCTTCGGATTGAATCAATACTGTTAGAGGTGATTCCAAAAGGAATTTGAAAGCCAAATCTAAATTTCCAGTACTGCGGTGAATCAGTCCCGCCGCCTCCTGCAGTTTTTGGACCGGGGATATACGAAATTCCAAGAAGAAGATCATTGCTTCCTAATCCTGTTTGATATCGTAAGGGAAGTTGGTTCTTGATAATATTTCCTGTCGCTAATTTTGATCCAATATCTAAAAGTAGATAAGTTTTAGGAAGACGTGTCAAATTAGCATCATTAAAACAGGTCTCTCTGGGTTCATAAAGATCGCCGGTAATCTCTGGATCTTTTGAGAATATTTCAAAAGTTGCATTAATAATTATATCGCCTATTCCCTCCACACTTCCGGAATAATTAGTATTATTTAAAACTTTTTTTGTGAAGGGTAGAATAGCACTTATTCCTAATCGTGAAGTAACCTGATAATTTATTGCAAGTTTTAGATCATTGATAAAGATATTATCTTGCTTGCCGCCATATCCATAATCATATGTAAGACTTAAAAATAAGGGGCGTAATCTATCTGTATGATTTTCCAAAGAGCAAATACCTGCATCGGAGCATTGGCATAAAGCTGGACGTTCTAATGCGGCGATAAAGACAAAAAATAATATTGCAAGTATTCGTACCATTTAGTGCATAAACAAATACGGCTCCCAGTTCTTATCTACCCTTCCTACATATTGACGCAGGAAGATAACATGGTTCGGGCGGACAGGTTTTTTTGTGAGCGGCATTCGTGCATCGTCGGGAGTCATGCTGCCTTTTTTATTATTGCAGCGCAAGCAGGCAGTGACGAGATTCTCCCATGAATCTTCGCCGCCGCGCGATTTTGGATGGATATGATCGACGGTCAGTCCGGTTCGTGCTCCGCAATATTGGCAGGTATGTCCGTCGCGACGCAGAATGTTTTTGCGCGAAAGAATAACTTTTTTAAATGGTACGCGGATAAAATGCGCAAGGCGGATGACACTCGGAAAATCCATCGTCGTATGAGCCGAGCGTACGATTTTATCTTTTGCTATGCTGACAATTTCTGCTTTATCCATAAAAAGGAGGATAATGGCTTTCTGCACCGAGCAGATCGTCAGCGGTTCGTAGTTGCCGTTAAGGAGTAAAACTTTGCCTGAGAGTGCGTTTGGCTGCGTCCCGGCAAGCTCGGGACTTTCGGATTCTAAGATAGCGGCAGCTACATCATCATCAACACCTGCGAGATGGTTGATATAGCGCGAGGCTCCGTGCGTATGAGCCTTGTGGATCGTATTGATTTTACTGAAGACGTATTCTTCCTTTTTAAGCTCACCGGTCTGCCAAACCGGAGATAATTAAACTCTTACACTATTGTAATGCCAAAAAGGGGGCAATGAATTCCCGAAGAATTCTCTGAACCTTGATTTTAAGAGATTAAAAGATTTTGAGATTTGAATTTAATCTTTCTTAATCTTCAAAATTTCTTAAAATCAAGGTTCAGACTAATAATCTTTTCCTACAATTCCATGTCTGATCGCAACTTCAAGCGGTGTGGCATCGGGGAGTCGGACATATTTATATGTTAGGTGGGAGATATGATCTTCTGAAGTCACTGTTGCTTTATCTTTCTTATCAAAATATGAAATGGTTACATGCTTTTTGCCAAATGAATTCTTCACTTCAAGGTCATAGGTAACAGGAGGTGAAAATGATTTTCCTATCTCATGGAATTTATCTATGGTGAATGATTCTCCGTTAACAGATATTAACGTATCGCTTTGTTGAATGCCAACAAATTCTGATCCGCTTTCTTCCGTACGAGGGTTTTCCATTTTTCCTGCAGAAGGCGCTCTGTAAAATACAAACTTCGTCTTATTGCTGGGACTTTCTTTATGCTGTGTTGGTAAGACATCCCCTAAAAAATTATGTGCAACAGAATATTTTTCGGCAGTACCTTTTTTAATACTAAGTGTATCGCCCATCCCCATTTTCCTCAGATATTCATCAATAGGCAATGCGTCCGTTCCTGCAATATATTTTTTATAAAAATTCTGAAGATCAAGACCGGTGATTTTTTCAACCTTGCCGATCAGTTCTTTATCCTTAAAGGTTTTTCCTTTTTTTGCTTCAGCATTTAAAGCGAGCATCACATCATCGAGCGATTTTTTATTATCGGTGCGCGAACGAATCTCTATATCGAGCATTAATCCGACAAGCGTACCTTTCGAATAAAAGACAAGGGCATTCATAAGATCAAAATCACTTTCGGCGATAGAAAGCTCTTCGAGAGTTTTCGTATTTGCAGCTTTTGAACTTTTGACAGAATTAGTTAAGTCACCTACCATTGATTCAAAACTACGATAGGGCAGAATATTCCAGCGTGTAAGAATCGTATGAGCATAATAATCGGTAATGCCTTCGGATAGCCAGAGTGATGTTGTCATCACGCGCATGGTATAATCAAACGGTCCGAGCAATGAGGAATGAATACGCTTCACATTCCAAAGATGAAAAAATTCGTGCGAAATAATTGCCGGTCCGAATTGCTTGAACACATTCCACGAAAGATTCACGAGAAGATATGCACTTGAATTGGCATGCTCCAATGCGCCTTGCCCGCCTCCGGTTAATTTTGAATATGATGGCGCATATATAAGAAAGGTGTAATGATCGAACGGCGCATCATGAAAAAATTCTGTTTCAGCATGAACAATCTTATGTGTATTCTCTTCAAGTGAATCCATTGGAAATGGTTTATCGCTTGCAAGGACAATATCATACCATGCCTTCCCATCTTTGAAAGTCCGAGTTTGAAAACCTGTTCCTGCCATCACGGGCGCATCTGCAAGTTCATCGTAATTTTTAGCAGCAAAACTGGTTAATAGAAAATCGGGATGTGCTGCATCGTAAAATTTTTCGTCGGGT